>PMSZ01000407.1 GCA_003168235.1 Acidobacteriaceae bacterium | reverse complement strand
GACTTCAGGAAGTTCGGGCACGCTGTTCAGGATACAAGATCAGCTTCTATCTGACTCGCGCGGTTGGGATGCGGTCCTTGCCGAGAACTGCGAACTAACAGCCGAGAACTGGTTTGCCCGTCCGCAGGCCGATTGGGTATGCTAGAGCGTACACACCAAGTACCGCTTCCCAGTTTCCAGTCTATCGAGCAGCAGCGGCGCAATCCGTGTGTGCGATCCCAGGGGCAATCATAAAAGTATGATCTTTGAGAGTAAGAGTACGACCTTTCAGCTTGGAGTTTGCATTGAGTCGAAGTAGCGGCAGCACGGGCAGGGGCAAGACCGCGGTCATTGTCGNNGAGATGCCCGCCATCGTGATCGTGGGCGCGCAGTGGGGCGACGAGGGCAAGGGCAAGATTGTCGACGTACTCACCCGGACTTTTTCGGTGGTGGCGCGCTACGCGGGCGGTCATAATGCGGGACACACCGTCATTATCGATGGGAAGAAATTTATCCTTCAGCTCGTGCCAGGTGGAGTACTGCGACCGGAGTGCACCAGCGTGGTCGGCAATGGCGTGGTCATCGATCCTCTGGCCTTTCTGAAAGAGGTCGCTTCGCTGCGCGCTGCCGGGGTCAAAGTGGACGGCAATCTTTTCGTCTCCAATCGCGCGCAGGTGATTCTTCCCTACCATCGCATGATGGAACTGGGATCGGAGAACGCTCCGGGGCGGGTAAAGATTGGGACCACGTCACGCGGCATTGGGCCCGCTTATGAAGACAAAATGGGACGCCGCGGACTGCGCGTCGCCGATCTGCTCGATCGGCCGTTGTTGCGCACGCACATCGAGAACGCCTGCCGCGAAAAAAATATGATCGCGCACGCACTGTTCAATTCCGAACCTCTCGATGCCGACAAAATGTTCCGCGAATATGCGGAAGCTGCCGAACAACTGGCTCCCTTTGTCCGCGACACGGCGTTGTTGCTGAACCGCGCTCTCGCCGAGGGCAAGTCGATCGTGTTTGAAGGTGCGCAAGGCACCATGCTTGATATTGATCACGGTACCTATCCCTTCGTGACGTCTTCGAGCGCGACTTCCGGCGGGGCTGCTACCGGCACCGGCGTTCCGCCGACTTCGATTGACACGGTGATCGGCATCACCAAAGCTTATTGCACGCGGGTCGGCGGAGGTCCGTTCCCGACCGAACTGCTCGGCGCAGAAGGCGAAGACCTGCGCAAGCGCGGCAATGAATATGGCGCCGTGACTGGGCGTCCGCGGCGAACGGGCTGGCTCGATTTGCCTCTGCTTCGTTATGCTGGCATGATTAACGGCATCTCATGGCTGGTGGTAACGAAGTTGGATGTGCTCGATCACCTGACGGAGATTCCTGTGTGCGTGGGGTATAAGGTGGACGGCAAGGCGACGGATGAAATCCCGGCGCAGGCATGTGGTTATGAAAAACTCGAGTGCATCTACCGCAGCATGCCCGGATGGGCCACGCCGACGCAATCCATTCGAACGCTGGAGGGCTTGCCGAAAGCGGCGCGCGACTACATGGCCTTTATCGAAACCGAAACCGGAGCGCGGGTGGGAATGATTTCCACGGGACCGGACCGTGAGCAGACGATTCTGGTGCCGGAGTTTATGAGCGCGCTGGGACTGAGTTAGATCTACTGACTGGGTCGAATCAGACAGTCTTGGTCTTTAGGGGCTGTCATTTTCAGGACTATCATTTTCAGGACTATCAAAAGAACGGAGCGACGGATGGTGGTGCTGGCTGTTACCTGGATGGCAAAAGTTGGACGCGAGTCTGAAGTGGCGGCGATCTTCGCAAACCTGACAACCGAATCGCGCAAAGAGCCGGGATGCCTTATGTATCAGGTGCACAAGCACAAGACCGACTCGCGCCGGTTCTTCATCTACGAGCAGTATAAGGATGACGCCGCGCTGGAGTCGCATCGCGCCGCCCCGCATTTTCTGCAGTTCGGCAAAAAAGAATTGCCCAAGATCGCCGAGCGGACCGAGGGGCATTTGTTCGAGCCGCTGGGCTAGCGCGGAGTTCTCAGTTCCCAGTTCTCAGTTCTCAGAAAATCCGCCATCAGATCGATCTTACTGGGAACCGAGAACTGGGAACTGTTTTATTGCGCCAGTTCGTATCCTGCGAAAAAGAAGCTTAACTCGAAGCGGGCGGTGTCATCCGCGTCGGAGCCGTGGATCGCATTGTGCTCGATATTGGTGGCCCACTTCTTGCGGATGGTTCCCTCTTCGGCGCTGGCTGGATTGGTCGCGCCCATCAGTTTGCGCAAATCGGCGATGGCATTTTCTTTTTCCAGCGCCAGTGCGACGATCGGTCCGCTCGACATGAAAACCGTGAGCGAGTGATAAAACGGGCGGCTGGCGTGGACGGCATAGAACTGCTCCGCTTGATGCTGTGAAATTTCAAGCATCTTCATGGCCAGAATGCGGAAGCCGTTCTTCTCGAACTGCTCGATGATGTCGCCGACAGCGTTTTTCTTCACCGCGTCGGGTTTGATGATGGTCAGGGTGCGTTGCAGTGTTTTCATGAATCGTCGTTAGTCCTCGGTCGTTAGTCGTTAGCCTGAAACCCTAAACTTGTCATCCTTGAACTTAGCGGAATGTTCGCGAAGCGACATTCTGCGCAGCCGAAGGACCTCTACCCCCAAAGAAACTTAGTCAGCGGACTCCAGCGCCCAGCGCGGCGGCGAGCGTTTCTCCCATGTCGGCTGGGGATTTTGCTACCTTGATCCCAGCCGCTTCCATGGCGGCAATCTTCTCGGCGGCTGTGCCTTTGCCGCCGGAGATGATGGCTCCGGCATGGCCCATGCGGCGGCCGGGAGGCGCGGTCTGGCCGGCGATGAATCCTACGACCGGCTTCTTCATGTGGGTCTTGACGAACTCGGCGGCGGTTTCTTCGGCGTTGCCGCCGATTTCTCCGATCATGATCACGGCTTCGGTCTGCGGATCGCGATTGAAAAGGTCGAGCGCGTCGACAAAGTTTGTACCGATGATGGGATCGCCGCCGATGCCGATGGCCGTCGATTGCCCGATTCCGCGCTGCGTGAGCTGATGCACGGCCTCATAAGTCAGCGTGCCGGAGCGCGAGACGATTCCGACGTTGCCTTCTTTGTGGATCGACGCGGGCATGATGCCGACTTTGCATTTGCCCGGCGAGATGATGCCGGGGCAGTTGGGGCCGATGAGGCGCGAGCGGCGGTTTTGCAGGAACTCCCAGGCGCGGACCATGTCGAGGGTGGGAACGCCTTCGGTGATGCAGACGATGAGTTCGATTTCGGCGTCGGCCGCTTCCATGATGGCGTCGGCAGCGAAGGGCGGCGGGACAAAAATAATCGTGGCGTTGGGGCCGGTTTTATCGGCTGCTTCCTGCACGCTGTTGAAGACCGGCCAGCCTTCGTGCGTGGTGCCGCCTTTGCCGGGAGTTACTCCGCCGACAACCTGCGTACCGTAGGCGGCGCAGGCTTTGGCGTGGAAAGTGCCTTCGCGTCCGGTGAGGCCCTGCACGATCAATCGCGTTCGCTTATCTACCAGGATTGCCATAATTGCTCGCTCTCACAAAAAACGCCGTTGGTCGTTAGTCGATCGTCGTTCGCGGCTTACGCTATGCTTTTGCGGCGGCTACTACTTTGTCGGCTGCGTCTTTCATGGTTTCCGCTATTACGAAGTTCAGGCCCGACTCCATCAGGATTTTCTTTCCCTCCTGAACGTTCGTGCCTTCCAGCCGCAACACTACGGGCAGTTGAAGATTCGTCTTTCTGGCGGCTTCGACTACTCCTGAGGCCAGCGTATCCACGCGCAGAATGCCTCCGAAAATATTGATGAGCACGGCACGGACGCTCTTGTCGCTTAGCAGAATTTCAAACGCGTGAGCGACCTGCTCGGAATTTGCGCCGCCGCCCACGTCGAGAAAGTTGGCCGGCATTCCTCCGGCGTACTTGATGATGTCCATAGTGGCCATGGCCAGGCCGGCTCCATTGACCATGCAGCCTACGCTGCCATCGAGCTTGATGTAGTTGAGATTGTATTTCGAGGCCTCGACTTCGAGCGGATCTTCCTCGGTTACGTCGCGCAGCTCTTTGAGGTCAGGATGACGGAAGAGAGCGTTGTCGTCAAAGGTCAGCTTGGCATCGAGCGCGAACAGGCGGCCATCGGCGCAAGTGATGAAGGGATTGATTTCGACGAGCGACGCGTCGGTGTCGAGAAAGGCGCGGTAAAGGCCGGTGAGAAATTTGACCGCGGGATTGATTTGTTCGGGCTTGAGTCCAAGACTGAAGGCGATTTTGCGTGCCTGAAATGGCTCGAGGCCCATGCCGGGATCGATATATTGCTTCAGAATGGCTTCGGGACGCTCGGCGGCGACCTGCTCGATATCCATGCCACCCGCGGCCGACGCCATGAAGACCGGCTTGCCTTCGCCGCGATCGACCAGAATGCCGAGATAGAGTTCCTTTTCGATCGGCAACGTTTCTTCGATCAACAGGCGGCGCACGATGCGGCCTTCGGGGCCGGTTTGATGCGTGATCAGCGTCATGCCGAGCATTTTGGCGGCAAGTTCGCCGGCTTCTTCGACCGACTTGGCGATTTTTACTCCACCACCCTTGCCGCGGCCCCCGGCGTGGATCTGCGCTTTGACGACGACTCCGGTTGCGCCGGCAGCGAAAAGCTCTTTGGCCGCGGCTTCGGCTTCTTCACGGGTCGTAGCCATCGCGCCGCGGGGCACGGTTACTCCATACTTTTTTAGAACCGCTTTGCCTTGATACTCATGAATTTTCATAATGAAGCGTCGTTGGTCGTTTGTCGTTGGTCGTTCGCCGCTCGTCGTTTGTTGTTCGCGCTTGCCTGCACGAGGAAACCGCCTTAAGTAGACGCTCGCGGAAGGATCCTGCTTTGCGGCTTCGTCAGCGTGCAGCAAACTGTTGATTCTATAAGACGCAGTTGGAATCGGCAAAGTGCGCGGCCAAAAAGCCCGAGGTCCTTCGCTTCGCTCAGGATGACACGATTCTTAAGAGCTGGAGATTCCGGTTACTTTCCACCTACCGATTGCAGGCATCGGCCGTAGAGTTCGAGCAGGTGTGCGGCGTAATCTTCGGGCTTGGCGGCAGCGGCGCTGCCCTGGAAGCCGACTCCGCCGCCGGCGGTTTTGCCGTAGCCGGTGGTCATGGCGACAAATTTCATGAGGTCGAGCGCGATATCTTCGTTGCGGCGAGAGCCGAGAGGAAGACCGGACATTTCCATGATAAAAACTCCTCGTGAAGGGTGGTATCCGCCGGATTTTCCGGCTCTGCCGCGATGATAGCAGAAGCGTTGCGGACGGGGCGGGCCGGCGGGGCGCGCCGCTGGCGAGGATTGCGCTCACGGAATTTTCCGGAAATTATGCCTTTGACAAACCGTCGCTTCTAGAATTAGGTTGAACGGCGAAACTTATGACCTCGCCAACGATACTCCGCACAGCGCTTTTCATTTTGCTAATGACCTCGATTGTCGCCGGTAAGGACAAGACGCCGCCGACCTACCAGAAGGGGACGATCACGGGTTGGGACAAGCGCACCGACATCAGGGCCAATCTCAACGGAACCACCACCCGCAACAAAAAGGTGTACGCATTGAAAGGCACCGACCTGGTCTACCAAGTGGACTACTGCGGCGCCTTCCAGGCAGGGAAATTCGAGACAGGACAAGCTGTGGATTATCGAGTGGATGGCGAGCGGCTCTACATACGACGCGACGACGGGAAAGAATACAAGTGCAAAATAGAGGGCACCAGCTCCGCAGAGGGGCACTAAGACTAGGGACTGCTACTGTCCCGTCCGCATAGCCTTTCCGACGTCACTTTCCAGAACTGTCTACCCCACTTCCACCAGTCCGTAGCTCAGCGCCCAACGCGCGCGCATTTCTCGCAACGCCCGATCAATCTCGTCGTTTGATATTTCAGCATTCGGCCCGGAGATTACGAATGCGGCCTCGCGTTTGGCGGCTTCGAGGAGCTGGCGGTCGCGGATGATGTTGGCCACGCGGAAGCTCGGGATGCCCGCTTGCTTGGTGCCGAAGAATTCTCCGGGGCCGCGAAGTTCGAGGTCGAGCTCGGCGATCTGAAAGCCATCGTTCGACTGCACCATGGCGTTGAGGCGGCGTTCGCCTTCTTCGGAAACCTTGCCGCCATGCATCAGCACGCAATAGGATTTCGCCGCGCCGCGGCCGATGCGTCCGCGGAGTTGGTGGAGCTGCGCGAGGCCAAAGCGGTCGGCGTGCTCGATCACCATGATGGTCGCGTTGGGAACATCGACGCCGACTTCAATCACCGTGGTCGCGACCAGGATTTCGATTTTGCCCTGCTGAAACTCGCGCATGACGTGCTCTTTTTCATCCGCATCGAGACGGCCGTGCAGCAAGCCGACGTGCAGGTTGGGAAAAATCTTTTCCCGCAACTGGCGGTGCATCTGTTGGGCGGCTTTCAGTTCGCGCTCTTCTGTTGTTTTTGGGTTCTCCTCGATCAGCGGATAAACGACGTAGGCCTGATGTCCGGCGCTGATCTGCTTGCGGACGAAGTCCCACACTTCGGGGGCGCGCTCGTCGGGAACGCTGCGGGTGACGACGGGGGTGCGTCCGGGCGGGAGCTCGTCGAGGACTGAGACGTCGAGATCGCCGTAGAGCGTGAGGGCCAGCGTGCGCGGGATGGGAGTTGCGGTCATGACCAGCACGTCGGGCTCGGCTGTTTTCGCAGACTCGTCGGATTTTTTCATCAGCTTCAGGCGTTGCAAGACTCCGAAGCGGTGTTGCTCGTCGACCACGACGAGGCCGAGATTTTCAAATTCAACGCGGTCCTGAATCAGCGCGTGCGTGCCGACGACCAGTTGGGCGTTGCCTTGCGCGATGTGGCGGCGCACGTCGCGTTTGCGTCCGGCTTCGAGCGAGCCGGTGAGCAGCACGATGCGGTAGCCGGCGCGTTCGAGAATCTGACGGGCGGAAAAATAATGTTGCTGGGCGAGGATCTCCGTGGGCGCCATGAGGGCGACCTGGTAGCCGTTTTCGATGGCGATGATGGCAGCCTGGAAGGCGACGATGGTCTTGCCCGATCCAACGTCGCCTTGCAGCAGGCGGCGCATGGGGCTGGGCAATTGCATGTCGGTGGCAATTTCCTTGAGCACGCGTTTCTGCGCGGCCGTGGGATGAAACGGCAGTATCTTCTTGATGGCGGCGCGAACCGCGTCGGTGAGCTGAAAGGCGATTCCGGTTTGCGCTTTTTGCTCGCGGCGTTTGAGTTCGAGGCCGAGCTCGATGAAAAACAGTTCGTCGAAGATCAAACGAATATGCGCCGCAGTGCGCGACGATTGCAGGTCGGCGAAACTTTCGCCAGCGTCGGGCCAGTGAACCTTCCACAAAGCTTCTCGCGGTGACGCGAGGCTGAGATGCGCACGGACAGCGGCCGGAATGGGATCGGGAAGATCGGGGCCAAGATTCTCGAGCGTCCAGCGAATGATGCGCCGAAACCAGCGGGGCGTGAGTTTGCCGGTCGATTCGTAGATGGGAACGATGCGTCCGATTTCGAGCGATGCGGCAGCTTTCTTCTCAGCTTCGTCGGCGCCGCCTTCTTCGTTGATGTCACCGAGAATCTCAACCTGGGGCTGGATGATCTGAAGGCCACCGTCGCGGTCTGCTTCGACTTTGCCGTAGAGCGCGAGCATTTGTCCGGGCTGGAAGCGGTCTTGCAGATAGGCGGCGTTGAACCACAAACACTTCAATTTGGAGCGTCCCTGGCCGACGGTGAGTTGGAAAATCGGCATGCGACGGGTGCGAAACAGTCCTGAATTGCGGACTTCGGCGATCACGGTGGCCATTTCTCCGGCGCGGAGTTCGGCGACCGAACGCGGGTTCAGCCGGTCTTCATAACGGAAGGGTAAATAGTGGAGCAGGTCGTCGACGGTGGCAAGGCCTTTGGCGGCAAGCACCTCGGCGAGGCGCGGTCCGATGCCTTTTACATACTGCACTGGAGTGGAGGGTTCCAGCATCTTAAGGAATGTTAGCAGGGCGAAGCCCAGACCGAAGAAATGAAGGCCGGAGAATCCAAGCAGACGATGAAGAGCAAGACGATGAAAAACTTTCTCGATGCGTTGGCGGCTGTGCTGGCGGGCAACGCAATCTACTATTTGCTGATGCCGCATCTGCCGGCGCCGGCGCGTCACCGGCTCTTTCAGGAAGACTGGGGGCTGGTGGTGGATTTCGCGATCTGCACGGTGATTTTTGTGGCCGTGAAACTTGCGTGGCGGGGCGAGGGATGACGGTGTGAACGGCGGTTGCCGCTCGTCTTTGCCAAAGATGTCATCTGGTAGTCTGATTTCGTCGCCGTTTCCCTGCATCTATGCTCAAACCGCGCGCATTGATCGCCAATCTGAAGCCGTACCGCTCGCCCATTTTAAGCCGCGCGGGACTGAGTCTCGATCTCAACGAGAGCATGGCCGGCTGCTCGCGGCGGGTGCTGGCGCGGCTGCGCTCAGTTACGGCGCGGGACGTGTCGCTGTATGCGGAACGCGAAGTTGGCGAACGCCTGGTGGCAGATTTCCTCGGAGTTGCGCCTGAGCAGGTGTTGCTGACCAATGGAATGGACGAAGGGCTGTCGCTGGTTTTTTCTGCTTACCTCGATCAGGGCGACGAATTGCTGTTTGCCGATCCGACGTTCGTCATGTATCCGGTGCTGGGCGAGGCGTTGGGCGCGCGAGTGGTGCGAGTGCAAGCGGGCGAAGAGCTGGCGCTTCCGGTGGCCGATCTTGTAGCGCGAATTTCGCCGCGCACGCGGGTAATCGCGATTGCGAACCCGAACAATCCGACCGGACTGGCGGCGCGGCGCGAAGACTTGCTGAAGATCGTGGAAGCGGCGCCGGAAGCGGCGGTGGTGATCGACGAAGCCTACTATGAGTTTTGCGGGGAGACGCTGATCCCCAAGTTGGCGAGGCATCCTAACCTTTTTGTCGGGCGCACATTTTCAAAAGCCTATGGGCTGGCGGGTTTGCGGCTGGGAGTGCTGGTCGGCGCGGCGGAACAGATCTCGTTTCTGCGGCGATTCGGCTTGCCGTTTAATGTGAATTCGTTGGTGCTGGCGTGTCTGGAAGAAGCGCTGGCGGACCAGGCTTTCGTCGTCGAGCACGTGGCGCAAGTGAAGCGGGGGCGCGCGCAGCTGGAGGATTTGTTTCGCGAACTTGGACTGCGCTTCTGGCCGAGCCAGACGAACTTTGTGCTGGTGCGGGTGGGCGCGGAATTGAAAGCGTTCGTGGAAGCGATGCAGCGGCGGGGAGTGATCGTCCGGGATTCGTCAGCCAACCCCGGCTGCCAGGGATGCGCTCGAATTACGGTTGGAACGCCCGCGCAGATGGATGGAGTGTTGCAGGCGATTCGCGAGTCGATCGCGGAGACGAAGCGCTAGCAAAGTTGTCGCGAGCGAGCGATACGTGCATCGCTCGAACTCCAATAGCTTCAGCTGCAATGGCTCAGCGACTACAACCGAAGCTCCAGATAGGGCAAAATATCGCCATGACCACGATTCTGCTGCTGACTCTCTCCAACATCTTCATGACCTTCGCCTGGTATGGACATCTCAAGTATCGCGACGTGCCGCTGTTCAAGGTCATCGTCATAAGTTGGCTCATCGCTTTCGCGGAATATTGTTTTCAAGTGCCCGCCAACCGGATCGGCTCCTACGAGTTCACCACGGCGCAATTGAAGACGATTCAGGAGGTCATCACGCTGACCGTGTTTTCGGTCTTCTCCGTCTTATATCTTCGCGAACCGCTGAAGTGGAACTACCTGGTGGGGTTTGTCATGATCATCGGAGCGGTCGCGGTCATTTTCAAAAAGTGGTGACAAAGCACACCGAGAAGGATCGTCGTACAATGATCGGTCAATCATGGCACTCTCGGCTTTCATCCCATGAGCCTGATCTTCCGCAAACCTATCCCCAACGTTGAGCATCCTGAAATGCCGGCCGATGTGGTTATCGTCGGCGGCGGACCTGCGGGAATGGCCTGCGCGCTGCGGCTTTCGCAGTTGATTGACGATCACAACGCGCGGCATCCGGACGCGACGCTCAGCAAAGAAAATATCTACGTGCTGGAGAAAGCTCGCGAAGCGGGGCAACATTGCCTTTCCGGGGCATTGCTCGATCCGCGTTCGATGAAAGAGCTTCTGCCCGGATTCGAGAGTGAAGCGCCGCTGGATGCGGTCGTGCATAAAGACGCGGTTTATTTTCTTACCCGGACAGGACATTACCGGCTTCCGTTGACGCCTCCGCCGCTGCAGGACCATGGCAATTACGTGATCTCGATCAATCGTTTTGTGAAATGGCTGGCGGGGAAAGTGGAAGAAGCGGGAATCACGGTTTTTTCCGGCTTTGCGGGATCGGATTTGCTTTACGACGGCGATCGCGTAGCGGGCGTGCGCACGGACGATAAGGGAGTCGATAAGCAAAACAAGCCGAAATCAAATTTCGAGCCCGGATACGACATCAAAGCGAAGGTCGTGGTTCTTGCCGAAGGCGCGCGCGGATCGCTCACCAAGCAACTCATCCTTAAGTTCGATCTGATGAAAGATCGCAATCCGCAGACCTACGGCGTGGGCGTGAAAGAGCTGTGGGAAGTTCCGTCGGGCGGCATTGGGGCCGGCGAAGTGATCTACACAATGGGTTATCCGCTGACCACGAAGGAATACGGCGGCGCGTGGATTTATGGGTCGAAGGGCAACGACTCGAAGGACAACATCGTCTCGCTCGGCTTCGTCACCGGACTCGACTATTTCGACCCGCGCCTCGATCCGCAGCACGTGCTGCAGGAATTCAAGAAACATCCCTTCGTCGCCCAGCTGCTTGCAGGCGGCAAGATGATCCGCTACGGCGCCAAGTCGATGCCTTACGGCGGCTGGTGGGCGAT
>PMSZ01000327.1 GCA_003168235.1 Acidobacteriaceae bacterium | reverse complement strand
GAGCCCATGCTGCAGGAGCGCGAAGTGATTCCGCTGATGGAGCAGCTTCTGGATGCCGATTACCAGGTGTTGCTGGAGACGAGCGGCGAGCGCGGTTTGTCGCGGGTGCCAAAAAAAGTCGTGAAGATCGTCGACGTAAAGTGTCCGCATTCCGGCGAGCCTGACACTTTCGCGATGGAGAATCTGAAGGCGCTGCGACCCCACGATGAACTGAAGTTCGTTTTGACAGATCGCGCCGATTACGAATTCGCGCGAGACTTCGTGGCGCATCACGCGCTCGGCGAGCGGGTTCACGCGATTTTATTTTCGCCCGCATTTGCCAAGACCGCTTCCGGCGCGCGCGACACTTCGCATTGTCTGCTTGATCCGCAGGAACTGGCGCAGTGGATTCTCGACGACGACGTTCCGGCGCGGCTCAGTCTGCAGATTCACAAGTTGATTTGGGACCCGGCCGCTAAGGGCGTCTAGACTTCATCTGATTTTGTCATCCCGAGCAACGCGAGGGATCTGCATTTTGCGGCGAACTGCAGATCCCTCGCTTCGCTCGGGATGACAACTCACTTTAGGGGTCGATCGTCTAGCGCTGCTCGCCGCTTCCTAAGCCGTCTTCGTCGCGATCCGGTTCTCGGCCCGCAAATGCGCCACCACGAGCTTGATGTCATCAAAGCTCACGTACGGCGGGACGGCTTCTTTAATATCTTTCAGCCGCTCGATTCCCAGCTTCAGGCAGGCGGCTTCAATCAGCGGCTGGGCATCGGGAGAAATCCACTTCGCATCGAGTTTCACTTGTCCAGTTTCGATCAGGCTGGCCACGGTGCTGGCGATGGTCGAAACCTGGCGGGCGCGAATGCGGGCAATTTCCTCGAAGCTGTGTCCCTCGTTGAGAAGGCGCAGCGTCTGCTCACCCGGTGCCGGCTCTTTCGAGACGATGGGAGCAGCGCGCGCTCCCTCGCCAAAGTTGCGCAGCGCTTGAAGGATTTCAACGCCGTATACGTCGGCCTTCCTTTCGCCGATGCCTGGCACTTGCTTCAAAGCCGCGAGGTTCGACGGCCGGCGGCGGCACAACTCCTCGAGCGTGCTGTCGTGCAGAATGATGTAAGCGGGGACTTTATTCTCGCGCGCCATGATGCGCCGCCATTCGCGCAAATACTCGGCCAGCGCCGGATCGGATTCTGCAGTGGCTGCCGCTCGCCGTTTTTCCGACGGTGGCAGCGAACGAAATCTGGGTGACGGCGCCGTTTTCGCCGGCGTACCAACTGGCGTCGCAGCGCTCTCGATCTCTTTCTTCAGCCACTCTGGCTTGGTCCCGCAGTTGTCGCAGCTGCCGCAGCGCTCCCATTTTGGAGTCTCGCCAAAGTGCAGGCAGATTTGCCGATGACGGCAAGCGTTCGAATCCGCAAAGCGGCCGATCACGCGTTTTCGCGCGGAGGCGCGCTCGCGTTCGGCATCGTCCGAAATTTTGTTGATGAAGTATTCGAGCAGAATGTGGTCGCGCTTCTGCCAGAGCAGCACGCAATCTGCGGGACGGCCATCGCGCCCGGCCCGGCCCGCTTCCTGGTAGTACTGCTCGATCGACTGCGGCAGCGAGAGGTGAATCACGGCGCGGACCGCGGGTTTGTTGATGCCGAGGCCAAAGGCGATGGTCCCAACCAGCACGCGCACTTCGTCCGACATCCAGCGTTCCTGGTTCTGTCGCCGCTCAGAGGGTTCCATCTTCGCATGGTAGGGAATTGCTGCAATTCCGCGCTCCTCCAGGTATTCGACGGTTTCTTCCACGCGGCGAATGGTGGGGGAATAGACGATCACACTTTCCCCGGCATAGTTCTGCAACCCGCGGACCAGCAATTCCATCTGCGTGCGCGCTTCGCACTCGTGCACCACATAGCGCAGATTGTCGCGATGAAAGCTGGCGATGTAGAGATCGGGCTCGCGCATCTGCAATTGTTTTAGAATGTCGTGCCGCACCTGCCGTGTCGCGCTGGCGGTGAACGCCGCGATGGGAAGTTTGGGAAAGCTGGTGCGCAGACGGCTCAGTTGCCGGTAATCGGGACGGAACTCGTGGCCCCACTGGGAAATACAATGTGCTTCGTCGACGGCGAAGAACCCAACCGGAACGTTCGCCAGCCAGGCAAAAGTATTTTCGGCGGCCAAGCGCTCGGGCGAGAGATAGAGCAGGCGATATTCGCCGTTCGCAGCTTTGCCCATTACCTGCCGCCGTTCGGACGAACTCTGCATGCTGTTGATCGCCGCNNCTGCGGACAACATTTTCCTGCTTGGGGCGAAATTCGTGGTATCCCCAATAGCGTCGCAGCGCTTCGGTAAGATTCGGAACAGCGGGCATGACTCGGAGTATAGCGCTAGACAGGTTGGCGGAGTCTGTGACAGCTGACGCCTGATGTCGTGACGAATCGTCTTGCGGCCAATGAAAAGGCCGGCTCGAGAGCCGGCCTTCCATCTGCTTCCAACTTTTCGCGGACGAGAGTATCCGCGCCACATACACCACTACTTCTTCGGCGCGATTGCATCCTTCGCGGCCTTGGCCACGCGGAATTTTACAACCGTCTTCGCCTTGATCTGAATCGGTTCGCCGGTCTGCGGATTGCGTCCCATGCGGGCCTTGCGATGCGCTTTTACCAGGCGGCCGAGGCCGGGCACTACGAATATTCCAGTCTTCTTCGTTTCTTTAATCGCTGTGTCTGCCAGGTGCTCCAGAAAAGCTGCGGCAGTCTTGTTGTTCAGTTCTAGCTTTTCCGCCAGGTGGCGGGTGAGTTGCGTTTTGGTCATACCAGAAGCCATGAATTCCTCCTTCAGGAACTTTACAAATTTGCTTGTATCCAGCGCATAATAGCGCACTGCGCTGTGGAAAAGTAGTATTTTATGCAGATTTTATGCGGTTCCCAACAAGATACCCCTCGAAAACAGGCCTAAAATCGGGGGTTCGAGAGTAAAAAAGCTCCAAAACGGCCTGGTTGAGGCCAAATCCCGGTCACGGATGAAGACCCCGCTGGTGTCATTCGGCCCCGTTGGTTACACTGAAACCCATTTTCGAAAACTCTGGAGGATGGTTGATGGCGGAATCCGCTCTCAGTGGCGTTAGCTTCAAGAACCAACTTCGCGCGGGCACTCCCAAGGTGGGCCTGTTCGTCAATTCGCACAGCCCGACCGTCGCCGAACAGCTCGCGCACAGCGGTTATGACTGGCTGCTGGTCGATACGCAACATGGTCCCATGAATTACGAGAAGCTCTCCGCCATGCTCAGCGGCATCGCCAACGGTGGAGCAAAATCGATGGTCCGCGTCGGCGGCTACGACGACCGCCCCGGCATTCAGCAGGCCCTCGATCTTGGAGCCGACGGCGTCCTCGTCCCTTATATCAACACGGCCGATGAAGCGCGCCAGGCCATCAGTTGCACCAAATATCCCACCGTCGGAACGCGCTCCGTTTACTTTCCGCAACGCAGCATGAACAAGGCTGGACTGCTCGGCTACGCTGGCAACTGGAACAACGAAGGCATTGTCGCGCTGCAGGTCGAGACCGCGTCTTGCATCGAGAACATCGTCGAGATCGCTGCCGTTCCCGGCGTTGACATCCTCTTTCTCGGGCAAAACGATCTCTGCATGTCGATGGGCCTCTACAACAAATATGAGTTCCCGCACATGTACACTTCGCCCGAACTGAACGCCGCAACGGAAAAGCTGATGGAAAACGCCCGCAAAAACAACGTCATTCTCGGCATCTTCCTGTTCGGGACCTCGCGCGTCGGCGAGTTTCTGGAAAAAGGCTTCACCTTCATCAGCGTCGGCAACGATCTGCACCACGTGCTCACGCAGACCGGAGCCTACGTCAACGACGTGGAAAAAGTCTCGAAGGAAAAAGGGAAAGTTTGGAAGAGAAGACCAACCGCGCTGTTCTAGCGCCGTCTCAGCGTGGCTGCAGTTTGCAGGAACGCGAGACGATGTGCCGGTTTCGCGCAAACCACCGGTAACCCGCGTGGATCAACCGGTTGAACCCCGGCAAGCTGAAAACGGCATAGAACGGCCACGCCCACCAGATGCGGCGCGCCACATACAGATACACATCGGCTCCGGAAATAAGCTGGCCGCTCGCGGTTAGCAATCGTATGTCGGTGACAAGTTCTTCGTGCGGTCTCTTGAGCTTCTCAGCAACCCAAGGCTCATCCAACGAGGCAGTCTCGAATCCGCGCCGCGCCAGCGTCCGCTCCCAGCGTTTCACCCAGCGCGAGCAGAAGCCGCACTGCCCGTCGTAGAGAACTACGCCGACGACCGCACCCTTAACCTGCGATCGCGCTGCGGCGGGAAAGGCAAACTCCATATCTTCAGGATAGTCCAACCGCGCGATGGATTGATTGCGAAGATGATCTCTGCGAACAGATTTGCGCTACGGATCGTACACCAGTGTATGCATGCCGGCGTGGCGCGCGGCGTCCTGCATCTGGTCGAGCTTTCTCTTCTGTTCATTGAGTTGCATCCGGACTTGCATGAACTGCCGGGCCTGATAACGATTGGGCAGCACCTCGGTTTGGGCGGTCCCGTTCGCGTGCTGCATGGCCATGTGGAACTGGTCGGCGCGCGCCTGCAGTGTCGCAACTTTATTTTTCTGCGCCATGATCTGCCGCTTCCACTGCTCTGCAGCACGCTGCTCTGGTATACGATGCTGCGACGCGGACTTGCGAGAAGCGGCGTCGGACGGAGATGCAATGGGCGGCGATATCACCCCGTTCGCGGTTGCGCTTTTGTTTCCGTCCGCATCCTTCGGCAGGTCGACGTTGGTGATCACTTTTGGCGACGTCCCGCTCGATGCCTGCGCGGCTTGCTGCTGTTGGTTTTGGCGGGCAACATCTGCGAGCGATTGGCCGTAAGCCGTCACACTCTCGAGGACGCTCCAAAAAACAAAAGCCGCTGCCACTGCGCACAACACACGGAGATGAAGATTTCGGTTCGAAGCTCGGAGCATAATTCGCCCCCTCAACCAACAAACTGGATTTTCCCCATCGTAGCGCGCATTGCCGCGTGCGTCGGATTACGGGCGTAATCCGTCAAGGTTACCGGGCGTCGGTCGCGCCGCGGAGGTCGGGCCGTAAGGCCAGGTCCAGCACGGATTTGGGAGACATTCCGCTTTCGCGCAGATGCCGGATACTCAATGCGTCGTGCCGCTTGGCGAGCCTCGTGCCGTTCGTATCGCGCACCAGTTCGCAATGAAAGTAGTCGGGAGCCGCGTGCTCCAGCGCACGCAGCAACAAGAGTTGGCGCGCGGTGGACTTCAGCAAATCAGCCCCGCGCACAACTTCTGTGATTTGCATGGCCGCGGCATCGACCACAACAGCGAGCTGGTAAGCCGGTACGTCGTCGCGCCGCCAGACGAGGAAGTCTCCAAAGTCCCTGCCCGCAATGTAGCGCTGGCGGCCGAGACTCAGATCGGCGAATTCGATGGCCTCGCCGTCTGGGACGCGAAAGCGCCAGTTCATGCCTGCAGGCTCGGCGATGCTGGCCGTGTCTTTCCGGTTACGGCAGGTTCCGGGATAAATGGGCTCTTCGTCGTTCGCGTCGTTACCGTTCACATCGTTGTTGTGCGCATCGTTGTCATTGCCGCTGCCGCGTTCGTCATCATGCGGAGCGCTCGCCGCCTGTGCGAGATCTTTGCGCGAGCAAGAACACGGATAGAGAAACCCGCCGTCGCGCAATCGCCGCCACGCCCTGAGATAGTGCGCCCGGCGCTCACTTTGCGCGTAAGGGGCACACGGGCCGCCACAATCCGGTCCCTCGCTCCAGCCAATTCCCAGCCAGCGCAAATCCTCCAACATAGCGCGAGCGTATTCCGCGCGGGAACGCTGCGGATCGAGGTCCTCGTTTCGCAAGATCAAGGTCCCGCGATGCTCGATCGCCCGCTGCGCTGCGATCCAGAACGTGCGTGCATGGCCAACGTGCAAAAGGCCGGTCGGAGAAGGGGCGAGACGTCCGCGATAAGGATTTAGAAAATCCGTCATGATTGGAGCTTGCAAAGATCATAATGGCAAGTGTGTCCGCCGCTCCACGCCGTGTCTGGCGCGGCACGCGTGGCACCGAGTCCCGTCTGCACAACTCCAGCCGAATCAATATGCCGTGGTGTGGCAATCTTCCTGCTTTTACTCGGTGCGACTGCGCCAGCCGCAGAGGAGGTGACAACATGACAACTAACTGGAAGTCCGATGACAAGAAACCTGCAACCCAAAAGCCGAATACTCAAGTGACGAACAACGCCAATTCCAACACAATCTCCGGAGGCATGCTTTCGTCCTGGTCGCGCCAGCAGAAACTCGCAATGATCGCGTGCTTCGCAATTCTCGGAGTACTGGTCGTGGTCAGCGCTTGCTCGAACGAATCGCCGAAACCGGCGCTGGTCGGCGTGTCCAGTCCGTTGGCAAATTCCGCGACGGCCGCCGCCATTCAAACTGCCGCAACATTGCCAGTAGCGGCGGCATCGGCAACGCCCGTCAAGAAGATTTCAAGGAAGCGTCCGGCGAACGTGACTTACACGGACTCCACTTCCGGACTTTCGTTTCTTACCCGCGCAAGTTCTCTGTGATTTCCGGCGACAAGGCGCAGGCTCAGCTGGCCGGCGTGGGCGATGTGCCAATGAACTTTGCCGAGTCCGGCGGCAGCACGATCGCGACCGTCGCGCTTCCCGCTGACTCGTATCCGCAAACGGACTTCGCATCTGCGTTTTTCACCGTGAACATCAATCGCAGCGTTTCCGAACAGGAGTGTGGACATTTCGCTTTCGTCGATACACGCAATGCCGACGGCGAACCGGTCGATGCCGAGAAGGTCAAGATCGGCGCCGCCGACATGGAAACGACTTCGAGTTTCTCTGCCAGCGCCGACGCGCAGGCCGAGGCGCAGTACTACCACAGCTACGAAAATGGAGCGTGCTATGAGTACGTCCTGGGCCTGGGCACCGAGGGATCTGCGACCGAAGACGGTGTCGAGCACGTTGACCGCGACCAGGTTTTTGCTCGTCTGGAGAAGATTCTGGCGACGGTAAAGATCGACTCGGTAAAGATCGATCCGGTGAAGACCGATTCAGCGAAGACGATCAATCCGGTCACGCCAAAACCCGCGACCGAATCAGAAGCTACCGGCATGAACGGCGGCAAAGAGTAGCTTCAGTGGAAAATCATCGGTCGAAAGTCAGTGGATAGTAGAAAGTGGATCGCGAACCATCCCGGCGAAAAAGTTGTCTCGCAGGGCGGGGTCGCGGTTCACTTTTACTGAGTAGAAGAAAGTTTTGCAATACGGGCCCGCTACGACTTTTTTGACCTCGAGTGATATCGACCTCGCGCACTTGCCGCTGGGGTCGCGCTTTTTGCATCTCGTCTTTTTGCATCTCCATCGCATCGCTCCACATCTGAGTTACTTGGGCCGCGTTCACCGAACCTGCGTCCAAAAAATTTGCTGATAGGGATTCCATCGTAATGTTAAGAATTATGTTAAGACCTGCTCAACGGATTGCCGTCGTTTCAATGCTCGCGCTTTTCGCAACTGTACCGGCCCTCGCTCAGACCGCAACCTGGACCATTGATCCCAACCACTCGACCGCGCAGTTTACCGTGCGCCATCTGGGGATTTCGAACGTCAGGGGCAATTTTACGAAGGTGGCAGGGACTGTCGTTCTCAACGAGAAAGACATCTCGCAATCACAGGTTTCGGCGAGCATCGATGTTAGTTCGGTCGATACGCGCGTCGAAATGCGCGACAAAGATCTTAGGAGCCCCAATTTCTTCGACGTGGAGAAATATCCGACCATCGAGTTCAAGTCGAAGAAGGTCGTTAGCGATGGTGGAAAACTGCAATTAATTGGCGATCTAACGATCCACGGGACGACGCGCGAAGTTACTCTCGACGTCGATGGACCGACTCCGGAAATGACCGACCCGTGGGGCAACCCGCGACGCGGAATCTCCGCCACCACTGCGATTAACCGCAAGGATTTCGGTCTGCTCTACAACAAACTGCTCGGGACCGGCGAAGCGATGGTGGGAGACAACGTCAAGATTCAGATCGATGCGGAATTCGTGAAGAAAAAATAGGTCGCTCGGTTCATCGGACGATTCGGTCCGATTTGGGCCGATGATTCAGTCAGATGCTTCGGTCAGATGCTTCGGTCAGATGCTTCGATCAGATGATTCGGTCATCGGATATCATCAAACTGTGGTGACCACGAGCGTCGCAAGAAACAAACTACAACTTTTGCGTTCTGAGAAACTGGCCAAGCGTCCTTGGCTGGTGCACGCCTTCTCAACTCGGGTGGGCGGAGTCTCGCGCGCTTATGGTGGCAGCGCGTTCAACCTCGGGTTCACGAAGCAGGATTCTCGCGCGGCGGTCGAACGCAATCGCGAATTGTTTCTCCGCGAACTCGGCGTCGCCAACGGCCGCAAGCCATGGCCGCTGGTTACGCTGCGGCAGATTCATTCGGACTTGATCCATCGCGTTGATGGCATACCGCACGAGCCTCTGACCGGTGATGGTCTGGTGACGGACACACCCGGGCTGGTCTTGGCGGTGCAGACGGCCGATTGTCTTCCGGTTATTTTGGTGGATCGCAAACGGCGCGCGGTGGGCGTGTTTCACGCCGGATGGCGCGGCACGGTCAAGCGGATCGTCGAGAAAGGCGTGGGCGAGATGCGGAGACATTTTGCGAGCGATCCGCGAAACATGATCGCCGCGATTGGGCCCGGCGTGCGCGGATGTTGCTACGAGGTCGGCCAAGAAGTGCGCATCAACTTTGAATCTCAGTTTGCTTACGGCAGCAGCTTGTTTCGCGAAGTGAAGGAATCGGACCCGGTGCGGGAGAAATATCCGTTGCTGTTTCTCACGGCGCGTGCTCCCGGGCACAGTGAATTGCCGGTGAAACTTTTTCTCGATCTGGCGGAAGCGAATCGGCGGCAGCTGCTGGATGCCGGCGTCCCAGCCAAAAATATCGATACGGCCGCGCCCTGCACCGTATGCCACACCGAACTGCTGTTCAGCTATCGCGCCGAAAAAGGCTTGACCGGCAGGCTGATGGCCGCCGCGGGAATCAGGCCCGGATTGAGGGAGTAAGATCAGTACTCCTTCAGATAGAGTTCCAACATTTCACACTATGTCTTATCGCGTCATCGCCTTCAGCATGGCACAGGTGCGGCAAGGTGCGCTGGGATTTCAGCGCGACTTGACCGCCGTGCTGCGTGAGCGTCCCGAGATCAAAGTCTATTCGGCGAGCCCGTTCGATCTCGATGAGCGCCGCCGCGTCAAAGAGCGCTTCGGCGGAGACATCGTTTATTTCCTCAACCACGCGGCCTGCGAGGAATGCGCGCGAGCGGGAGTCAATCTGCACTTTCTGGCGGAAGTGTCGGAAGACGAACTGCCTCGCCGTCGAACGCTGGTGATTGGCATGCCGGAGCGGGCGCTCTAGCGAATGGCCTTGCGGAGGCTGCAAGCGAGCGGTCGCTCAGTCCTTCTTCTGCTTCTTGGACGAAGAGTCTGACTTCGGCTTTTCGTCTTTCTTGCTCTCCTTGGTTTCTTTCGTGCCGCTCGACTCTTTCGTGTCCCTGGACTCTTTCGCGTCCTTGGAGTCTTTGCTTTCCTTCCCCCCGCTGTCGTCTTCTGAAGACGACTGCGACTTTGCGGAAGCGGATCCCTTTTTCGCGTAGTCGGTCACATACCATCCCGAGCCTTTAAACTGCACGGCTGGAGCCGAGATCACCTGCTCGATCACGCCGCCGCACTCGGGACATTTCTTAGGTTGCTTGTCAGAGAACTTCTTGATTTCTTCGAAACGGTGTCCGCACTTCTTGCACAGGTATTCGTAGAGAGGCATGTGTGAGCTGATTCTAGAGGCCGGGATTGATTGGCGTCAATTTGTTGAGGTCAACCGCTCAGCGCTTCAACAAATCGACCGGCTCGCGCACATCGACCACCCTGAAATATTTGGCCAGCGCCGGATGCTTCTTCGCAACAGCTTCGTACATGGCGTACGCGACGTTGCGATAGGAGGTGTGTCCGGCGGGCGTGGTGCGCAACTCGGAAATGTACACGGTCTCGGCGAAGTCCATCTTGAAGAGCGTGCGCTTGCGGAAGGCTAACGGGATCGCGTACTGCGCGCTCTGCGCGGCTTCCTCACCTCCGGACGCGGCCAGCTTCTCGACCGCTGCCGAGGCGCGGCGCATCGCGGATTCATAGTCGGAGCGGACTCCGGCGGCTTCGACTTCCGGCGGCGTGTCGAAGCCGTGAGCGGTCGTGAAATCCTGCATGATCTGCACGCAGCGGCGATGGCGGTGCATATCGCGGAAGCCGCCGATGTCCATGAGAATGTCGAAGCAAAAATGCTGCCCGGCATAGAAGGGGCGCAGCATCTCATCATGGCGGCCGCGATGGCGCAGGCCGAGGTCGATGAGTTCGCGCCGTCGCGCTTTTCCTGCCGCCGCGATCACGCCTCGCAATTGCCGGTAGGAATAATGACAATGGCCGTAGAGAAGAGTGGTGGCGAGTTCGATCTCCAGCCCGTCTTTCTCCAGCACGTCTTTGCCGGCGGGATCGTCACCTGTTGAATCATCGTCAATCAGATCAACCAGCGGCGCCGGTTCGATGGCTGCGCCTCGCATCAACTCCGCCGCGGCCTGTTCTAGTTCGCGGCGGGTCTCGATCTCGTAAGCACTCGGGTCGGCATACTTCACCAGCGTGGGCGCGACTCGCACTTCGCGCAGAAGTTCGCGTTCGGCGCGCTCGGCAAGTTCGGGCGACAGGGCCCGGATCTCAGCGACCAGCGCGCGCAGCGATTCTTCGTTCGCGTTGTACGCCGGAGAAAGGGCGGCCTTTTTCAGCAGCGCTCCAAGGTCGCGGACTTCTTTATGCGGTTGCGAGAGCAGGTGCGCGACTTGGCTTTCGAGCGTGCGCGCGTTAACGATCTCTCCGAGCGAAGTATTGGTCGCGAGCGGCAACAGATAGCGCGAAATGTCGAAGGCGCGTGCGCGCAGCGTGCGCTCGTAGGCATCAGGCTTCATTTCCGCGGGACGCGGTGTGATGCTGGCCAGATATTCGAACGTGCTTTGCGAAAGTTTTTCGTAAGTTGCGAACAGCGATTCGATGGTCTCGCGATAAAGCGCCTGCGACGACGGCTCCGCGAAAGCGGGAGTGTAGTAACCACTCTTCCTGAAATTCTGATAGCGGGTCGAGCGTTCCTGCCCGTCCCAGCGCTGCTCGTCGGCCACGACGATAGCGGCGAGAATGGAGAGGCGCTCGATGGCGAGCGCGATGTGCGCCAGATCGGCGATCGAGCGGTGCCCGTACTGAAAATAGAAAGTGTTGAGAAACTTTTCCGCCTTTTGCAGCGTGATTTCTTTGAGCGAGTCCTTCATTGAGAGCGAAGACCGCGAATACTTCGCCATGGCATAGGCCTGGATTTCGGGCTCAACGCCATAAACGGCGAACACCTCAACGGAAGTTTCGGGCGCGGAAGTGGAAACGGAAGGCAAAGTATCGGGCTCCGGAGAAGCTACTTCAGACATAAGATTACTCAAAGAGAGATTATCTAAACATGGGAGTGGATGAATCTTAACCGTCCGTCGCGCGGGTTGCAATTGCGTCAGCGCGGAGCGGAATCTGGGCAAGCATTAGAATATGAGTAAAGGTCTCCAGTGACGATGTCTCCGGACAGCAAGAGCGATCTTTTTCAGGGCCATCGCGTTCCCAGCAATCGCGTTCCCGGCGATCGAGCCCACAGCAACCGCGCCGCCAACGAACGCCCCCAGATCGAATTGTTTCGCGCCACTCTGCCCGAACACATCGAACAAATCCGTGCTCTTTTCCTCGAATACGGAAGCTCGCTCGGCTTCAGTCTATGTTTCCAAAGTTTCGACGAAGAGCTGAAAAGTCTTCCCGGCGCTTACTCTCCACCGAGCGGACGTCTTTTGCTGGCGCGATGCGGCGACCACGCCGGCGGCTGCATTGCGCTGCGCCGGATTGAAGCCGGCATCTGCGAAATGAAGCGTCTTTACGTGCGGCCCGGCGATCGCGGACTCGGACTCGGACGGATGCTGGTGGAGCTTCTGATCGCCGAAGCGCGCGCCATCGGCTACGAGTGCATGCGTCTGGATACGGTTGGATCGGCCATGCAAGACGCGATTGCGCTTTATCGCCGCGTCGGCTTCAAGGAAATCGCGCCTTATTCGAAGATCCCGATCGAAAGCGCGCTGTGGATGGAATTAGTGCTGTGATGCCGGAGTCAGGTGCGGCGAAGCTGCTTTCGCCGGTGGCGCCGAACCCGTGGCCCGTCCGGCGGCGTCGGCGAACGGCGCAACCGGCAGGGCACCCCCAAGCACGATGACATCCACGCGGCGGTTCATGCCGCGGCCGGCCACGGTGAGATTGGTGGCCACCGGGTGATAGGCGGCGTATCCGGCAGCACTGAGGCGGTCGGGTGAGAAGCCTTCGCGGACGATCAGCAGGCGCACAATTTCCGTGGCCCGGGCCGTCGAAAGCTCCCAGTTCGATGGAAACTGCAACGTATGAATCGGAGCGCTGTCGGTGTGACCTTCGATCCGCAACCGATAGTCGCGCCGGCGAAGCAGGTTCGCAATGCGGTCGAACGCGCCCCGTGAGGTGGATTTCATTTGTGCCGAGCCGCTCTCAAAGTTGCCCGCGATCATGTTGCAGATCTCCCCCAGGGCGTCGCCAACCTGGTTCTCGGATTCCGCGGCCGCTCCCAGCATGGCTTGCGCCATCTGTCCGGCGGCCTTCTTGTCGCAACACACCGTCAGAATTCCGCACAGCGCGCCGGCCAACCCGACCATGGCCGTGTATCCCCTGGAGGGCTCGGACTCGAGCGCGATCCGGGCCTCCGGCTTCACTCGGGTGCCCAGCATGATCTCGAAAACTTCCTCGATGGCAAGTTCGAGAACCGGCAGCCAGTTCTCCTCCTGAGCGCGCGTGGCAAATGAAGTATCAGTGCTCATGATTTCTTCCCCAGCAGAGGCAACACGTGCTCTTTGACCTGATCAGGCGTGAAGGGCTTGCGGATGTACCCGCGAGCTCCCGCCGAAAGCGCCTGCACCACGTGCGATTCACTGCCTTCGGTCGTGATCATGACCACCGGAACGCCTTTGGCGTTGGCCACTCCAGAGAGCTGCTTGACGAACTCCAGCCCGTCCATTACAGGCATATTGATGTCGCAGAGAATGAGGTCGACGACGTTCGTCTGAAGGACGACCAGAGCCTCGTCTCCATTTCCGGCCTGAAATACTTCGCTCATATCGATGCCAGCCTGGCGCAGCGAGCGCTCCACGATCTCGTTCAGCTTGCCCTTGTTGCGCTCGCCGTTGATGCGCGGCCCGTAG
>PMSZ01000524.1 GCA_003168235.1 Acidobacteriaceae bacterium | reverse complement strand
GTGCTGAGCGGCGGCGAACTGGGTGCCGCAGTGATAGTCGATACGGTCACGCGGCTGATTCCGGGCGCGGTCGGCAATCAGAATTCGACACGGCAGGAATCGTTTACCGAATCGGTTTTTGAGCCGGTGAGTGATGATGCCGGGCGGGCGAACGAGGCTCCAAGTTCGACGTGCGTTTCGGCGGGATTGCTGGATTATCCGCATTACACGCGGCCGGCGGAGTTTCGCGGGATGGCGGTGCCGGAAGTGCTGGTGAACGGCAACCACGAGCAGATCCGCAACTGGCGGCGGAAGACGGCGCTGGCGAAGACGCTGAGGAACCGGCCGGATTTGCTGGAGCGGGTGCGGTTGACGGCGGAAGACAAGGAAGTGCTGGCCCAGATTAAGCTGGATCAGATTAAGCGGGACCAGAATATAGGGAACAACGGAAAGAATTAGGAAGGAAACGTTATGCGCAATCCGATTATTGAGAAACTGCTGGCGAAATCGCGCCGCACAGACATTCCGAAGTTTGGCCCCGGCGATACGGTGAAGGTGCTAGTGAAGATCAGAGAAGGCGAAAAAGAGCGCCTACAGGCGTTCGAGGGCGTGGTGATTTCGCGGACGCGCGGCGCGCAGCCAAGTTTTACGGTGCGCAAGATCAGCTTCGGACAGGGCGTGGAGCGCATTTTCCCGATTGACTCCAAGGTGATCGACAAGGTTGATGTGGTGCGCTCGGCAAAAGTGCGGCGCGCCAAGTTGTATTATCTGCGCGGGCTCAAGGGCAAAGCGGCCCGGCTGAAGGAAGTGGAACAGTAGTAAGCGTTCTTGTGTGGGGACGGGGCTCCCGCCCCCTTTTCCACGCAAAGGCCGAACTCTGCGCTTGCTCCGCGTCTCATCTTGGGCGAAGATGCTGAGCAAGCGCTGTGTCGAACTCCCGTTCAAAGTCCGTATCCTCATCGAGGACTGCAAAAGGTATTTCTGCCTCGGCAGCGAAGTTGCGGCTGCTGAAAAAACTCCGATGCACGCTGAAATTTGAAAAGCTGGCCTGGGCGGCGGGCGTTGAGCGCGTTGCCGGAGTCGATGAAGTGGGCCGCGGGTCACTGTTTGGGCCGGTGGTCGCAGCGGCTGTGATTCTTGATCCTGCGTACCGCATTCGCGGGTTGCGCGATTCGAAACTGCTGCCGGCCGAACGACGCGAAGAACTGGCGCTGCTGATTCGGGAGCACTCGATTGCGTGGGCCATTGCGGCGGTGGATTCCGCGCGCATCGATCAAATCAATATTTACCAGGCATCGCGGCTGGCGATGCTGCACGCGGTGCGGCTACTGGCGCCGGCGGCGGGGCATCTTCTGGTCGATGCGGTGCGGCTTGATTGCGAACTTCCTCAACAGCCGATTATTCATGGCGACGCTTTGTCGGCCTCGATTGCGGCGGCGTCTATTGTGGCGAAGGTCGAACGGGACCGGATGATCTCGGCGTGGGACCCGGTATTTCCGATGTATGGGTTGGCGTCGAACAAGGGATATTGCACGGCCCGGCATCTCGCTGCGTTGCTGGAACATGGGCCTTCGCCGCTGCACCGGCAATCGTTTGCGCCGGTGTGGAGCGCTCCGGTTCCGCAGGAAGTCTTGAGTTTTATGCTGGAGGAGACGGCCGAGGCGGTTTCCGGGGAAGATGAGCCTGCGGCGCTAGTTTCGCTGGCGTAGCGCCGCCATGGTTATTCGCTGCGAGGAATTGACTTGTTATCGTCGGCGAGAGTTTTCTATCCAGTTATTTGGCCCGATAGATCTCCGTGAGCAGATCGGGTTTGGACTCATCTCGCACTAGATGAGGGTACTTCTCGCCGTCGTGGTAATCGAGTTTAATCACGCGAAAATATTCTGTATTTTCCACGATCAGTTCGATCGGAGCCCTATTGGTTTTGGCGGCGCGAATGGCATCGTGCCAAACGGCGGCTGTAAACTTGCGGCCGTTCACGGCGACGATCTTCATGCCGGGGCCGATTCCAGAGAGAGCGGCGGGCATATTCTCGACTGTATCCTTGACCACGCCATCACTTTCGAGAAACAGTCCGACGGAATAGTGCGCATCGACGCTTTTGCCTTCATCGGAGCGATCGAGATCCGATTGGGACTCGTCGTAAACCAATTTCCAGCCGCTAGCTTCGATACCGGTGAGCGGAGCGCCGGGGCCATGGTTGGTGAGGCGCTCGGTCCAGAATGCGCGCCAGTCGTTGGGAGGAACGCGGGGAGCGATCTGGTTCAGCGTATTTACAACGTCGTCGAATGTGTACGGTTTTACCATCGGCGGGCTGCTGGGGGCTCCGTGAAACAGCTTGCAGAAATCATCTAAAGACTTCGCACCGTTGGTTTGCTGGCGGATGATGACGTCGGCCCATAGCCAGTTCAGCACGTCTTCATCGTAATAATCGAGCGGGCGGCGATAATCCTGCCAACCGCGGGGAGCGTCTTGCATGGTGGGAACGCCGTCGGCAGTGTCCTGCAAGTTGCGCCAGACGCGGCCGGAACGATGATCGAGGTCGGCCGCCATTTGAGCGAGGGCATCGCGGGCCAAGGCGGGTGTGCGTTCGCCGCTGCGCGCGGAAAGCATATCTCCGAGGTAGGAGGTGAGTCCCTCGTAGACCCAGAGTAAATCGGTTTGCATTGGCTGCTCGTAATCGGGCGTGGCGAGGTCGGCGGGGCGGCGATACTTGCCGTTCCAGGAATGGACGTATTCATGGGGCAGGAGGCCGGCGGCTTGTTTGCGTCCGTCGTCTTCGATGAGCGAACGCTCATCGACGCGGCTGTCGTTCGATTCGTGATGCTCGAGTCCGAAGTGCGCGACGTGGTCGCTGAGGGTCAGCAGAAAGTGGTAGTCGGTGTAATGCCGCGCGCCAAACAGGATTCCGGCTTGCTTGACGAGGTTGCGGTAATGTTCCCAGACTTCGTCGGGAGCGTTGAGCGCAGCGGGACTGTCGGCGGCGAGGTCGAGTTCCGCGGGAGGGTTTTCGTTGGGCGAAGTCAGTGGCACGACCTTCAGATATTCTCCGGTTAAGACCGGACCATCGACCAGCATGGTCAGTGAAACCGGCGCGAAATGAATGTCGCTTCCAGATTGACTCGAAATATGAAGCGAGGTGCCGAACTTCCAGCCGACGGGGAGACGGAGGCTCGCGGTGAAGGTGAGGTCGTCGGAACGATAGCCGGCGGGATAGAGCAACAATGTGTTCCAGCTTAGGATGTACAGCTTTTCCGTGGCGGAGACGCTGGAGCTGTATCCGGGCTCATCGGACACGGCGGAAGCGTAGTCGAGGTTGACGGTGATTTCGTTGACGCCGGTGGGGACTTCGACATGAAAAGTAAAACCGTCGAGCAGGTCGCGGCGCCAGGGCAGGGGTTTTCCTGCGGCTGAAAATTTCAGGCCGGTCAGGTCGGTGATGGGNNCCGGGAATCCATTTGGGATAGTAAAGCGTGAGCGGGCCGGGCTTGGCGGGAATGTGCAATTGCGCGTGGAACATCTTGCGAGGAGCGTCGGACGCGTCAACGAAGATGGTGATGGTCGGCGCGTTTTGGGCAAGGACCGAAAGCGAAGACAGCAGAATAACTACGAGATAAAAAAACTTTGCGACTCCACAACGGGAACCTGCTTCCATTCCCCCTCCAGATTTTTGGATGCGCCCCACGGCGACGGAAATAAAATGCACTCTGAATATACCAGTGCGGAGGCGGATCCCATGGGGAGGTAGGTGATTACAGGCGCTTTCGCGTGGCTGGCATCCTGCTATCATCTCCGACGTGGCCGCGCGCGGAAAATTTATCAGCTTCGAAGGGCTCGATGGGAGCGGCAAGAGCACGCAGGTGGAGAAGTTGGCGCGGTCGCTGCGCGCGCACGGGCTACAAGTTATTGTGACCCGGGAGCCGGGAGGCACTGCGGCCGGGGAAAAGATCCGCGAAGTGCTGCTGCATTCGGGAACAGAGGGGCTTTCTCCATTCACGGAAATGGCGCTGATGTTTGCCTCTCGAGCGCAGCACGTGCACGAGGTGATACTGCCGGCACTCGCCGAAGGGCGCATTGTGCTTTGCGACCGCTTCACCGATTCAACCGAGGCCTATCAGGGTGGGGGACGCAAACTGGGAACGAAGCCGGTGCTGGAGTTGCATCGGATCCTGTGCGGCAACCTGCAACCTGACGTGACCTTCTTGTTGGACAATGAGGTCGGGTTCAGCGTCGAGCGGGCGCGGCGGCGTAATCGCAACGTCAAGCACAAAGGCGCGCGGACGGAAAAGGCTGCGGAGAAAGACGAGAACCGTTTCGAGCAGGAGAACCGCGCATTTTTCGGACGCGTTCGCCACGCCTACCTGGCGATTGCGGTGCGGGAGCCGCAACGGGTGCACGTGATCAATGCGCGGGGCACTCCGAATGAAACGCACGCGGCTATCATGGGATTGGTGCGGAAAAAATTGAAGATCTAGGGAGATTTGGTAATTGAGTAAATTTGTAATTTGGTAATTTGAAGCGCTGCAATGTTCGCCCGGTTTTCGATTACAAAATTGCCCGATTACAAAATTACAAAATTCCGTCTATATATATATGCCTTTTTCTGATTTTGCCGGTAACTCGGAGACGGTTCATCGCATGCGCGAGATGCTGGCGCGTGAGCGCTTTCCGCATGGCGTAATAATTTCGGGCGTGCAAGGATCGGGCAAGTACACGCTGGCTCTGATGCTGGCGCGGGCGATGAACTGCCTGGAGAAACCCCTGGCGGATGACGGATTGCCTGACTTCTGCGGACGCTGCTCGAACTGCGTCCGCATTGCACAATCTGAGGATCTCGATGCCCGCTTTGCGGAGGCGGTTGAAGCGCGCGAGAATCTGCGCGACACGGACAAGAAAGAAACTCGGCTTTTCATACAGACCCATCCTGACGTGCTTGTCATTCCGCCCGATCCGCCGCAGATGATGATCAAGGTCGACCAGGTACGGCATGTGATTGAGACGATCTACTATCGGCCGGCCGAAGCTCGGGAACGCGTTTATATCTTCAGCAGTTCAGCATTTATGAAAGAAGCTGCGAATTCGCTGCTCAAGGTACTGGAAGAGCCTCCTGAGTTCGCCAGCATTTTTCTGCTTACCGAAAACGCGGGAGAACTGCTGCCGACGATTCGCTCGCGCTGCATGACGTTCAACCTGGGCGCGATGGCTGCGGGCGAGATGGAAGAGCGGCTGACGCGGTTGCGTCCGGATTGGAAGCCGCGGCAGCGTGCCCTGGTGGCTCGGCTGAGCGAGGGCGCGATCGGACGCGCTTTGTCGTTTGATCTCGAGCGATATGTGGGGGCGCGGAGCAATGCGCTGATCATGCTGAAATCCGCGTTGGGTGGGGGAGACCATAGCGAGTTGTTCAAGATGACGGAAACTTACCGGTCGGGCGCGGAAGGGCGGGAGAAAATCAGCGCGCTTTTGCGCACGCTCTATTCATTGCTTGAAGACCTGATGGTTCTGCAATCAGGCGCGGAGCAGTTGGTGCGAAACACGGACATTCTGGGCGAACTCAAGAAGCTGGCGGAATCGTCCGACTTTGAATGGGTGCAACGGGCGGCAGAGGGTTTGGGTGAAGTGGAGCGCGGGATGCGCCGCAACCTATTGCGTTCGCTGTCGCTCGACGCGTTCGCGACGGCGCTGGAAAGGGCGTCGTAAGGTCGAGAAGACGGGGCAAGCCCGGATGCCAGGGGGGAGCACTAAAGACACTGCACAGAATATTGTCATCCCCGGCCTGCTGTGATACCGTACCCACAGTTCACACCTCTGGACCCACATTCTGGCTCAAGTTTGTGGCATTTTCTGCCCGTGCAACGCGCAGGTGGTGCGATTTGGCAGGCGGTGCAAATTTGAAAGATACGCTCGACTCCATTCCAGCCGAACCATATGCGGACGAGGAAGGCTTCGCGAACCGGAAGCTGATCCGTCCGACGCTAACGCGCGGCGATCACGCGCACAATAACAATCATTCCACTCATCAAGGCCACAACCACGCGCCGGGCGAGCGCAAGGAGCGTGACCGCGACCGGTCTGCGACTCCGGCCAAAAAGACGGCTCCGAGCGAGCAGACGAACGCCGAAAACTTCTATTATCAGAAGCAGATGCAGACCAAGACCCCGATGGTGATCGTGTTGCGCGACGGGGAAGAAGTGCACGGTTATATCGAGTGGTACGACAGGAACTGCATCAAGCTGAACCGTAGCGGCGCCGCGAACCTGATGATCTACAAGCCGGCCATTAAATACATGTTCAAGGAAGGGGAAGTCAGGCGCTAGACTGGGCTTCCGCTTCTCGCTGTAATAAAGGAATTGGCTTCATCGTCCCGCCGCTTCAACCCGAAGTTCCTATCCAGGGAAAAAATCCGGCTGCGATCACGGTGTGGAAAGTTCCGGGTGCGATTCATACCGGGGCGTACGCGCTGCGCCGGAGGAATTTGAGTGCAGAGTGTTGGGATGGTTTGCGGCGCATCCTTCGCTGGTTCCCCGCTAGTCTCCTGCGAGTCCCGTGGCGAGCGGGCAGTGATGCTCTTACTTCGTGGCTTTCTGTATGTTTTCCAGTCTCGTCTGCGCGTCGGCGAAGTTGGGAGCCAGGTGCAAGGCGGATCGATAGTTTTCGGCGGCGGCCGCGGACTGGCCCTGATCTTCGAGGACGCGGCCTTGCCAATAGAACGCAGAGGGCGAAGGCGCGATTGTTTCGGCTTGGCGGAAATCCTGCAGGGCGGCGTCGAGTTTGCCCTGGTCGCGCTCGATTGCGCCGCGGCCCATCCAACTGTTTTGCTCATACGGATTCAGCGCGAGGGCTTTGGTGAACTCGGCTACGGCTTGATCGCGGCGTCCGAACTGAGTGAAAAGCACACCCAGATTGTTGTGGGTCTTGGCAGCTTCGCGGTCGTCGGAGGCATACTTCAGTGCGAGCTGATATTCCTGCAGCGCCTGATCGAGTTGATTTTGCCGCTGCAAGAGAATGCCGAGGTTGTAGTGTGGGGTGGAAAGCGAAGGCATCAACTGGATAGCACGCTGCAGATGCGGTGCGGCAAGGTCGGGGCGGCGCATGTCAAGCAATGCCGAGCCCAGATTGGCCTCGGCGATCACGTTTGAGTCGGTGATTTGCAGCGCACGGGAAAACAGAGTGTAACTGTCGCGCCAGTATCCAATCTGGATGTGGGTTGCAGCGGAGCAGGCGAGCAGCGCAGAGGCCGCGATGGCGATCCTGGCTGCGGGGCTGAGGGAAAGGAGCGTGGCGGCTTCGGAGAGGAGCCAGACGGCGATGACGAATAATCCCCAGAGAGGGATGTAAGCGTAGCGATCGGCCCAACCCTGGCGGCCGACCTGGACGATGCCGATGACGGGGGCGAGGGTTCCGAGAAACCAGAACCAGCCAACGGGCAGGTAGCGGCGTTCGCGAAAATGCCAGCATGCGGCGGTGATTGCAATGAGCGCAACGGCGGCGCACGAAACTTTCCAGAGTGCCAGTGAGGCTTCGGGATGGGGATAGAAGACGGCGAGGCGCGAGGGCCAGACTGTTTTTTCGATGTAGATGACATAGGAATAGACGGCGTTTTTCACGCGCATCGCTAGCGGCAAAACTGCGGTTGAACCGACGGCGCCTCCGGCGCGCTGCGCGTAGAGCGTGATCGCCGCGCTGGCGGCGGAGAGTGCAAGCAAAGGAATTTTTTCCAGAATAAGTTCGGAGAGCGGCGTCTGCGGGAAACGATCGAGCGGCCAGAAATCGAGCAGGAGCAAGGCGAACGGGAGCGTGATGGCCATGGGCTTTGCCATCAGTGCGAGCGCGAAAAGGAGCGCGACCAGCAGATAGCGGCTGGCGCGTGGCTGCTTCACGTACCAGCCGTAGGCGGCCAGGGTTAGAAGGAAAAAGAACGTGCAGAGAACGGTTTTGCGCTCCGCGATCCATGCGACCGATTCCACGTTCAACGGATGAGCGGCAAAGAGGGCGGCGACGAGGGCACTGCGGCCGGCGAATCCGGTTGCGCGTGCCAGCAGCAGGAACAGCAGCACGACGTTGAGGGCGTGCCACAAGACGCTCTGGGCGTGGTGTCCCGCGGGGCGCATGCCGAACAGTTGTGCATCGAGCTGGTGCGAGACCCAGGTCAGCGGATGCCAGTTG
>PMSZ01000363.1 GCA_003168235.1 Acidobacteriaceae bacterium | reverse complement strand
GTGATTCGATGCTCCAGATCGAATTCGATTCCACAGGGAGATGAGTTTGGTCGTGGCTCCGGGCGCGACGCTCAGGGCGAAGAGAGTCAGACTGAGGCTCGGCTTGTGAAAATAGCCGTTCGCTTCGGCGATTAACTGGCGCGCCTGATCAAACTGGCGCTGCTCCAACTTGCTCTTGCCCTCTTCGAGCAAATATCGGGCGCGGATTTCGGCGGCGCGCTGCTCGACCACTTTGCGGTCCGCATCCTGCAGGGGAAGAGACTTCTTGTATTGTTCGAGAATCGTGCTATAGCCTTCGGCCATTTTCGCGCGTGACTGGCTGAGCGAACCGGGGCGGCCGACGGGCATGCGCGCCTGGAGCTTGCGCGAGTATCCGATTTTAGCGCCGTGGAAAGCGGTGCGCACCCACATATCATAATCGTCGCAGCGGGCCAGCTTTTCATCGAACATGCCGGCTTTCACAATTGCCTGCTTGCGCGCGACTACGGTTGAAATCGGAATCTGGCAACGCTCCACGAGCAAAGACCTGAACGTGGCTTCACCCACTGAGGGACAGCGCTCCATGAATTCGCGCTCTTCGCCGGGCAGTCCTACCCAGCCGTTGGAATAGGTCAGGCCGAGCGACGGGTCGGCGGCGAACAGTTGCATCTGCGACGCGAGATGGTCGGGCATCCAGGTGTCGTCACTGTCGAGGAAGGCGACGAACTCGCCGCGAGCATTACGAATCGCGTTATTTCTCGCTCCAGCGGCGCGCTTGTTCTCCTGCTTGAGGTAGACGATACGGTCCATGTACGGCGCGAGAACTTTTTCCAGTTCAGGCGTATCCGGAGAACCATCATTCACCACGATGGCCTCGAAATCTTTGAAGGTCTGGGCAAACACCGAATCGAGGCAGGCCGCGATCAAGTTTGCGGTCTTGTAACTGGGAATGATGACGCTGACCACGGGCGCCGAGGCATTGATTTTCGGGGCGCTGGGCGCAGAACCGGGTACTGGGCTGGATTCGGCTATCGGCATGATCTCCACGAGTGCGTATTACGGATTCACGACCCTAATGATTCACGAACTATTATTCGCGAACCATTATTCACGAGTCCTGTTTAGCTACTGTGAAACACCAGTTCTTTTTCTCCGGCAACGATGTTATTGACGGCTTCCACACCCATCATCACCGAGTGGTCCATGTTTCCAATTTCGTACCGCCAGGCGCCAAAACGGCCGCGCGAGTAAATTCCCTTTTCGAGCAACGCCGGTTGTAGCACGTCCAGCGCCCGATCACGGCCGAGCGTCGGGATGGGATACGAATACCCCACTATTCGATGATAACGCGAGACAATGCGGCTCCGGTCGGCCTCTTCCAGCATTTTGGCGCGAATCAGCCCCGCCGTCACCTGATCGAGCACTTTTTCCGGATCTGGAGTTTCGCCCACGCGGAAGGACATTTCGCACATCAGCGAACTGTACTGCTCGGTATCGCCATTCGGGACGTTGAAGGGCGAATAGTGCGAGAAATAGGTGGCGCGGTAGCACGGCATCTCGGAATCGGTGAAGTAGATCCAGCAGCGCCCGGTTTCGATTTTTTTCTTCAGTCCTAAACCAACGACCAGCAGATTATTGTGCTCGAGACCTTGGGCCGCATCTGTGAGTCTGCTGTCGGCGGGCTTGATCATGTGCGCCAGCAAGTCGAGCGGCGAAGTTGAGATCAGCACATCGTAGGAGTCTCCGGTGCCGTCGGCGAAAGACACGCGGCGATTGGCCACATCGACTTCGGCAAGCTTTTTTCCAGTCTTGATTTTTTCCGGAAAATGAGCTGCCATGCGGCGATAGATGTCGCCGGTGCCCCCGTGCAGCGGAAACTTGAATTTGTTGTTCGGACCCCATCCCACATCGTCGCGATCGTATAAGACATTCTCGAGAAGGCGTTTGAAATCGACCACGGCGACGCGCTCGGCGATCCAGTTCTTCGACATCTGTTCGAGTGGAGTGGTCCAGACTTTGGAGTTGTAGGGGAACATGAAAGCTTCGGCGATGCCTTCGCCCATGGTGGCGAGGATCCAGTCGCGGAAATTTCCCGCTTCCCGTGCGCTGCCGTTGGCAGCGGCTTTGGCAGCTCCGACGAGGCAACGGACCTGGATCTCTTTCGACAAATACTTCAGATTGCTCTGGAAGGGATAGGGCACCCAGGAATCGTCGCCCTGCACAATCCAACTCTCGCGAATGCGCTCGTGGACTTCTTTGCCGAGGACCTTGTCGATCAGTTTGTCGAAGTAAGGATAGTGCGAAAAAATGACGTGGCCGCCCTCATCCCAGACGAAGCCGTGTTTGTCGACATGGGAGGTGGCGTGGCCGCCGACGCCGTCGGACTTCTCGTAGAGCACCCAGTTGTCGTATCCCAGTTCGTGAAGACGGTAGGCAGCGCCGAGCCCGGTCGGCCCCGCTCCGATGATGACAACTCTCTTGCTCGCCATAGATTTTAGTCTTGGATTTGGCTCAAATCGGACATCGGCAGCATGCAAAATTAGTGAAAAATCTTGGGGAGTTGACTGGATTGTACCATACGGTTTTTACCGCTTTTGAGTGCCCGAAGTA
>PMSZ01000410.1 GCA_003168235.1 Acidobacteriaceae bacterium | reverse complement strand
CGGGAAGTCGCCCGCCCAATGTCGAACAGGTAATGAAGTTTTTCGAAGTAATGCAATTGCGTCAAAAGATGCAGACCACGTTGGAGGCAGAACAAAAGCAGACGGATACCATTGTTACCGACATGTTCAGTAAGAGAATGCCGGATGCGACGGAAGCGCAGCGGGCGCAGTTCGTGAAGATCGTGAACAGCGCGATGAGTGAACTGTTCAATAATTATCCAATCGACGAAATGCTCAGGGACATGGTGCCGGTTTATCAGAGTCACCTGAGCGAGTCCGACTTGGATGAGATCGTCGCTTTCTACTCGTCTGCTGTCGGGCAGAAAGTAATCCGCGCGATGCCTGCCATGACAGCGGAGGCAATGAATGTTTCCTTCGCGCACCTCGAACCCAGAATCGACGCAATGACGAAAAGAATACAAGCGCAATTAGAGGCGATGGCAAGGGAAGGGAGCGATCCGACCGCCCAGGGCAAGAATTAATCGATTACTTGACTAAGTCCATGACTAAGCTATAATAGCTTCATGGAAGTCAATATCCACGAGGCCAAAACCCATCTCTCCCGCCTATTAGAACGCGTTGCCATGGGCGAAGAGGTCGTTATCGCCAAGGCCGGAACTCCGGTGGCCAAACTGGTGCCGGTTGCGGGCCGGAAGAAAAAGCGCGTGCTCGGGACGGCGAAGGGCGAGTTCATCGTACCTGATGATTTCAACGATCCGCTGCCAAAGGAGATCGAGGATCTCTTCTACGAATGAAGGCAATTCTCGACACGCACACATTTTTGTGGGCAATCTTGGATGACGGGAAACTCTCCCGCCGGGCTCGACTCGTCTATACCGGCTCCAATGATCTTTTCCTGAGCATCGCTAGCGTGTGGGAGATTCTCATCAAGACGCAGGCAGGCAAGCTGCCCTTGCCCGAGCCAGTGGGTCCCTATCTGGTAAAAAAGCTGGTTCAAAACCAAATCGAACTTCTACCCGTTACATTGGATCATGTGCTCGGGATTGAATCTTTACCGATGCATCATCGGGATCCATTCGACCGGCTGCTCATTGCACAGAGCATCAAAGAGAAATGGCCGATTATCACGGTTGATCCGTGGTTCACTCGCTACAAGGTTGAGGTTATCTGGTGATTGAACCTCCCGAAATTCCCAACGACTAAAATCCCATCGTGTCGTCCGCCGAAGGCCCGTAGATTGACGGCACCGGCTTTTCATTCAATCGCAGATACACTCCGAGTTGGGCGCGGTGGTGCACGATGTGGTTGAGGAACATTTGTCGATATGCCAGAAATCTCGACCCGCTGAAAATGGGTTTGCCTTGAAAGCTCAGTTTCCAAGGCTGTGTCCAGGCTTCATCGGGAGTGTTCTTTAGCGCAGCGCGCACCTTGGCAGCGCCTTCATCAAGCACGCTGACCAGTTGCGCTGCTGACTCGAAGGGCACAGGCTTGTAGCTGCCCTTCGAGAAATCAAGTTCAGGAGTGGTCAGCACCGACAGACCAAATCCGGCTAACTGCGCAACATGGGGCGCGAGCTTATTCAGCGGCATGGATTTGGGATGCGGCGCAAAATCTTTCTTGTCTTCCGGAACGCGTTCCAGCGTCGCGCGAGTCTTTTTCATTTCTTCATCGAATTCCACTAGAAGCAGTTCGTTGATCGGCATATTTGTCCTCCGCGATAGTATATGACGTGCAGGAGTTAAAAACGCATCCATGCCTCGTCCGAAACCGCTCGTCCTCATCATCCTCGACGGCTGGGGATACCGCGCCGATACCAAAGCCAACGCCATCGCGCTCGCGCGCAAGCCGACATACGACCGCCTGCTGCGCGAGTATCCGAACACGCTGATCCACACCAGCGGCCCGTTCGTCGGACTACCCGAAGGCCAGATGGGAAACAGCGAAGTCGGCCATCTGAACATGGGCGCCGGTCGCATCGTGCACATGGATATCACCCGCATCGATCTGATGATCCGTAACGGCGAATTCTTTTCCCATCCCGTGCTGCTCGCAGCGATGAAGAACGCCCGCTCAAACGGACGCAAGCTGCATCTGTTCGGCCTCGTCTCCGACGGCGGCGTGCACTCGCGGCAGGAACATCTCTACGCCCTGCTGAAAATGGCCACGCAGCAAGGGGTCGATCGCGTTTTTGTTCACGCCTTCACGGATGGACGCGACACGCTGCCCACCAACGGCGCGGGTTATCTCGAACAACTGCAGCAGAAAATGCGCGAGTACAATTCCGGCAAGATCGCCACCGTTAGCGGCCGCTACTACGCCATGGATCGCGACCGCCGCTGGGAGCGCATCGCGAAAGCTTACTCCGCCATGGTCGAGGCTAAAGCCGAAGGTGGAATCTACTCCGATGCCGTGCACGGTATGAAAGAGTCCTACAACAAAGATGTCACCGACGAATTCGTGGTGCCGTTCGTCTGCACGGATACGGACAGCGATAAGAACGGACGTGAACCCGTCGCGACCATCTCTGACGACGATTCCTGCATCTGCTTCAACTTTCGCGCCGACCGCGTCCGCGAGATTACGCGTGCTCTTTGCCGCAACAGCGGCCTCAGCGAAAAAGGCGGCGCCGATTTGCCGGGCGCTGCCGAACTCGATGAAACAATTCCACGCAACCGCGTGCCCAGGAATTTGAAATACGTCTGCATGACGCAGTACGACAAGAATTTCAATCTGCCGGTAGTGATTCCCCCGGANNGCCGAGACCGAGAAGTACGCACACGTCACCTACTTTTTCAACGGCGGAGTAGAGCAGCCCTTCCCTGGAGAAGATCGGGTGATGGTGCCATCTCCTAAGGTTGCAACTTACGACTTGAAGCCCGAAATGAGCGCCGCTGGCATCGCCGAAGCAGTCGTAAAAGCCACCAACGACGGCACGTTTGACGTTATCATCGTCAATTTCGCCAACGCCGACATGGTCGGACATTCCGGCAAAATCGAGCCCACCATCAAGGCCGTCGAGACCGTCGATGCTTGTCTCGGCGAGATCGAAAAAGCCGTGCGCGCTAAAGGCGGAGCGATGCTCATCACCGCTGACCACGGCAACGCCGAAATGATGATCGACCCAGCAACCGGCGGGCCGCACACAGCGCACACCACGAATCCAGTGCCCTTCATCGTGATGGCCGAAGATGCCAGGCAATACACTTTGAAGCCGAACGGATCGTTGCGGGACATTTCGCCGACCATGCTCGGAATGCTCGGCATCACGGAGCCAAAAGAAATGACGGGCAGCGATCTTCGGGCAAGAAAGAGTTGACCCTGGGCGCAGCCTGACGCCGAGAACACGCCCTGCTATCCTCGGTGCTTCTCTGTGTCTTTTGCGGTCGAGACGTGGCTATCCATGAAGCTTCTGATCTTCGTTCATCATCCGTTCGATCAATGGAACGCGCCTGATTGGTTTCCGCAGCGCCTCCAACGGGAGTTTCACCAAGTCTGCGTGGTAAATCTTCCCGATTACTCGCGGGTGGACGAAGAAATCGTCGATGCCGAGATCGTGATCGCCTGGTCGATCCGTCCCGAGCAGATTGCGGCCGCGAAGCAACTGCAATGGGTTCATTCTCCCGCGGCGGCCGTCCATCAGTTGATGTTTCCGGAGTTGGTCAATAGCGACATTATTCTCACCAACGCGCGCGAAGTGCACGGGCCCGTCGTAGCTGAGCACGTGATCGCGCTCATATTTGCTCTCGCCAAGAAAATTCCCGACTCCGTGCGCCTGCAGCAGCGTCATGTCTGGGGACAACAAATTCTGTGGGATGAACTGCCGCGCATCCGCGAAGTTGTTGGCGCAACCGTCGGCATCGTCGGCCTCGGCAGCATCGGCCGCGCCGTTGCCAAGAGTGCCAAAGCTCTGGGCATGCGGGTCATCGCCGTACGCGAGCATCCGGAAAAGGGAAGCGAATCCGCCGATGCCGTGTTCGGGCCGGCACAAATCGACGAACTCTTTCGGCAGGCGGATTACGTCGTGCTGGCGGCGCCCGTCACCGAGACCACGAAAGCAATTGCGAATGCCGAACGGCTCGCGTTGATGAAGACTGGCGCGTGCCTGATCAACGTCGGTCGTGGCGCATTAGTCGACGAGCCCGCGCTCGCCCGCGCTCTACGTGAAAAAAGAATTGGTGGCGCCGCGCTGGACGTATTTCCCAAAGAACCCCTTCCGGTTGACTCACCGCTGTGGGACGTTCCTAACTTGCTGATTACTCCTCACACCGCCGCGCTGACCGAAAAATTATGGGAGCGGCATTACTCATTGTTCTCGGAAAACTTGCAACGTTATCTCAGTGGCTCCCCGCTGCTGGCGATCGTTGATAAACGAAGGGGGTACTAGTTTCGGCTCAATAATGTGCTCACCGCGTATCGATCCCAAATCCCAAGAACGCATTCACTTCCACCGGATCATTTCCCCGCAGCGCGGGACGAAATTTCCAACTATGCAGGGCAACCAAGAGTCTTGACGTGGTTTCCGCCGCGCCCGGCTCGAGAACTCTTATGTCTTTGAGATCTCCGTTGCGATCCAGAATGCAGGCAAACACCACATAAGTCGACCGCAATCCCACCGGCAAGTCGTTGCGCAGAACTTCGGGTTTCGTAAGGTCGCCAGAGTCAGCATGCGCCGCCGACGAGGCATCGGCATATTGCATCACGGCCGTCCCGAGCGACGTGTCGATATAGATGGAGTAGTTATCTCCCTTCAACTGTCCGTAGCGATTAAAAACGCCGCCGGAATTGGAAGTTGCTTTCACGGTGTAACTCGGCCCTCCGCGAGCGTTGACCGAAGAATGTCCCGGACCCGCCGCAGGCGCGTCGCCTCCCGGCGGCCCAAAACTCGGCAACGTGATCGTGGTCGTCCCTCCTTCAACGGAGACTCCCGGCATCGCCGGTGTCCCGCTCCCGCGTCCCGCGCCGCCCGTTCCCGGATACGGCGAGATTCCGGTATGCGCATTTGGATCGGAGCCGCGTCCCGCGCCTTCTCTGCCTGCGCCTGAGCCTTCGCCCTGTAATCCGCTGCCCGGCCCGTTGCCTTTGCCAATCCCCGCTCCGCCGCCGTTCCCGCCAAGTCCACTGCTTGCTGTCCCGCTCGGCGACATGGCGAGCGCGCCGCCGGTCGAGTTCGGCAATCCTACTTTCGTTCCCGGTTGGCTGGAGACGACGACTCCCGAGCCCGCGGCATTTCCTCCCGCGTTGCTTGGCGGAGCCGCGGATGAACCGAGATCGAATGCACCGCCTGTGCCCGTTCCTTTGTTGCCTCGTCCGCTGCCCGCGGGCGCTTTCCCGCCGCCCAAACTCGGCGGTGGTGGAATGACGTCCGTTGGTCCTAGCATCGACGATGCCGATTGGCTTGACCGCCCGGTTCCTCCACCAGTGCCGCCGATGCTGGCTGGTGGCGGCACAACTTGCGGCGCCAGAGCAGCCGCGTTCGATCGCGCGACTGTGCCCCCGCCGGGTGCGCTCGGTGGCGGAGGAACAGGCTTCACTCGCAAGTCGCCCGTAGCGGAGCTCCCATAGCTGTTGAGATCGCGGCTCACTTGCGACGGAGGCGGCGCTATCACCGCTGGCGCAGGAAGCGTCAGCTTCGGCTTCGATAACTCGTCCCGCGCAGGTGCGGAAACTGGTGGCGCGATCACATCGACGGTTTGCGTCAGCGGAATACGCGAACTTGCCAGGTCGCGCGGCGTGTCGCGTGGAGCCGGCGCAACCACGGTTGGCGCGAGCGGATTAGCGCCCCGCACACTGTCTCGCGAAACATTCTGCGCGGGCGGAATGACACTCGGCGTCAAACTGTTCGCCGCGCGATTGGCCGATGTCGTCAATTCCGGCGAAGGCGGCACAACGTTCATCTGTGGCAAAGCGGGCGCAACCAGCGATGAGCGCAAGCCTTCAGCCGGAGGCGGTCCGGGAATCGGCTTGAACGCAAGCAGGTTCGCGACCGCGGAATCGGAATGCGGCAGGTTTACTTTGGGCGCGTCGATCACTTTCTCGGTGGGTATGTCACCGCGCGCGACACGAATCGTCTGCGTGCGATGGTGGGCTTCGTGGCCGCCGGCGCGTCCAACCTTGCCGGCTTGCGCCCCGCCGCGATCCTGCGTCCGCGGCAGCTCGTCGCCCGAGTAATAAATCACGTCCCACTGCGGACGGTGCGGCGGCAGCGGAAACTCCAGACTGGCGAAGCGTTCCGGAAGCACCAGCGCCGCGATCAGCAGAAGACACTCCAGCACCCACGCGGCCAGCATCCCACGATACGGAAACATGCCGATCGGCGCTTCCCCAGCCAACGCCTTCGGAGGCCGCGTGAACGCCGGACGAAACGCGGACTTGAACTCTTCCCACCGCGACGACCATTCGACGAGCAACCGCGGCGCTTCGGTCTCCTGTGTGACGTTCTCGAGAATAGTGTCGACTTCGGTCATGATGCAATCGTGATTGTGGTCAGCGTCTCGGTTATGATTTCGGTTATGGACCGCAACGTTCTTGCGCAGCGTCGATCTTCGGGGAGTTCCTACTAGTGTAGTGTGCCAGAAGGACGGTCGTATTTCCCGAAGGAAACCATCCGCCAGTTCTCTTGGAAATCAGGACTTGGATATAAGATATGACGCAATTTTGGCGGCAAGCGCCGTGAATCTGGCACTTTGTACTATGACCGCAGGTCACAATAGCAGGCACCTAACGCCGAAATCCCGTTTTTTCGAATTCCCCAAAGCCACTCAAGCCATTAGTTCTAAACCGCTTGTCGCCAGATATGTACATAAGTATATGTACAAAATAACCTGTAAAGTGTTCCACGTGGAA
>PMSZ01000071.1 GCA_003168235.1 Acidobacteriaceae bacterium | reverse complement strand
AGGGCGAAGCTATCCATGAGGCCGGAAACGGTGGAACCTTCTTTGGCCATCTTGACGAAGATCTCGCCGGGTTCTCCGTTGGGATAGAGACCGACGATGATATAGCCTTCGTGGCCTCCGACATTGAACTTATGAGTTACCGACATGCGCTCTTCTTTTAACTTATGACGCAGAGCGCGGGGCGGAGCGTCGAGGTTGTCTTCTTCGATGTGGACATGAGACGCGGCGGCGGCGTTGCGGGCAGCGTCATCCCGGGTGGAGTTCGCGGTCTTGCTGCCGGCGGCGGAGAGTGGCTGCGACTGCTTGCAGCCATCGCGATAGATGGCCACGGCTTTGACTCCGAGCTTCCACGATTGCAGGTAAGCCTCGGAAATATCGTCGACGGTGGCGTTGTTGGGCAGGTTGACGGTTTTGGAGATGGCTCCGGAGATGAAGGGCTGAGCGGCGGCCATCATCTTGATGTGTCCCATGTAATGAATCGATCGAGTGCCCTTGGACGGCTTGAAGGAGCAATCGAAGACGGCGAGGTGCTCGTCTTTTACGTGGGGCGCGCCTTCGATGGTTCCGGTGGCATCGATGTAACTGACGATGGCATCGGTCTGTTCGTGCGTGTAACCGAGTTTGAACAGGGCCGCGGGGACGGTGTTATTGACGATCTTGATCATTCCGCCGCCGACTAACTTCTTGTATTTGATTAGAGCTAAGTCAGGTTCGATGCCAGTGGTGTCGCAATCCATCATGANNCCGATGGTGCCGGTGGGGGCGAGGACGGTGACCTGCGAGTTGCGGTAGCCGTGCTTCTCGCCGTGGGAGAGAGCTTCATCCCAGCAGGCTTTGGAGGCATCGAACAGCGACGCGGGAACATTGTTCTTATTGATGTTGTTGACGCTGGCGCGGTGCATTCTGATGACATCGAGGAAGGGCTCGCGATTGATGTACCAGCCGGGGCAGGCGGCTCCGGGCATAGCTTCGGCGGTGGTGATTCCGAGGCGGGTTTGCACGGTGTCGGTGATGGGAGTTAGCGGCGGGCACTACTCGGCGATGCGGGAAGACTGGAGATAGGCCTGGCCGCACATGATGGCAGTTACACAGGCGGCGTAGTCGCGTCCGGCATCGGAGTCGTAGGGAAGACCGGCAGCCATTAGTAACGCGCCGAGGTTGGCATAACCCAAGCCGAGCGGGCGATAGTCGTGCGAGTTCTTGCCGATGATTTCGGTGGGGTAGCCGGCGTTATCGACCAGAATTTCCTGCGCGGTGATGGTGATATCGACGGCGTGACGGTAAGCTTCCACGTCAAAAGTGCCGTTGGGCGCGAACTTCAGCAGGTTGAGGCTGGCGAGGTTGCAGGCAGAGTCATCGAGGAACATGTACTCGCTGCAGGGATTCGAAGCGTTAATCCGAGCTGTGTTTTTGCTGGTGTGCCAGCGGTTGACGGTGGTGTCGTATTGCATTCCGGGATCGCCGCATTGCCATGTGGCTTCGGAAAGTTTTGCCATGAGATCTTTGGCTTTGTAAGTGTTGACGACGCGGCCGTCGACGATGGCTTTGGTGGAGAAGTCGGTGTCTCGCATGACGGCTACCATGAAGTCGTCGGTGACGCGAACGGAGTTATTCGCATTCTGAAAGAAGATAGAGCTGTAGGCGTCGGAGTCGGGATGCGATCCGTCGTAACCCTGCGCGACTAAGGCGTGGGCTTTGGCTTCTTCTTTCGACTTACAGTCGATGAAATCGACGATGTCGGGATGGTCGATGTTGAGGATGACCATCTTGGCGGCGCGGCGAGTTTTGCCTCCGGACTTGATGACGCCGGCGAAAGCGTCGAAGCCTTTCATAAAGCTGAGCGGGCCGCTGGCGGTGCCACCTCCGCTGAGAACTTCGGTGGAAGAACGCAGGGGAGAGAGATTGGTGCCGGTACCGGATCCCCATTTGAAGAGCATGCCTTCGGTTTTTGCTAACGTCAAAATGGAGTCGAGCGAATCTTTGATGGAGTTGATGAAGCAGGCGGAGCACTGCGGGCGAGTGTAACCGGTGACGCCGAATTCAACTTGATTTGTAGTCGAGTTCCAGTGCCAGTTGGTGGCGTCGGATTTCGGCTCGATGCGGTCGCAGCCTACGTTGAACCAGACCGGCGAATTGAAGGCGACGTGCTGGCGGATGAGCAAGTGCACGAGCTCGTCATGGAAGACGGCAGCGTCTTCGGCGGTGCGGAAGTATCCATCTTTCATGCCCCAATCGCGAATGGTTTCGGCGACGCGGGCGACGAGCTGGCGGACGCCGGTCTCGCGCTCATCGGTTCCGATCTGGCCGTGAAGGTATTTCGAGGCGACGATGTTGGTCGCGGTCATCGACCAGTCTTTGGGGACTTCGACATTCTTCTGCTCGAAGATAACGCCTCCCTGGGAGTCGGCGATCTGAGCGGTGCGGAGTTCCCACTCGACTTCGGAGTAGGGAGACACGCCGAGCTTGGTGAAAAGACGGCGGAAGGTCAGCCCCGGGGCCTTGGTCTTAGCAGGATTGCTGGCTGCGGATTGGGTCTTAATTTGGTCGCGCACTTCGGGCATTTCTCTCTCCTAATTAGATGATGGCAAAGAACAGATGATCTATGACGGCGGTTGGCTTTTGAGCCTAATTTCCGCCTTCCTGGCGCTGGATTATCTTGCGCTGTCGCTCGGAAGACTGGATCCGCGCCGCTTTCTACAGATAATTCTTATGGAGCTAATTCTTATGGAGCGGGATCGCCCTGGAGACTCTTTCGGAAATTGTGCTCGGGGAGCGCCGTCACCAGGGTTGGCTCGGTCGTCTGGGTATGGGCTGAATCGGCCGTGATGGAGGATGCCTGTCTTTCCACCGGCTCTGCGGATTCGATGCCGTGACGGGCGAAGGAAGCGGCTACTAGTTCGATCAAACTTTGCATCGGGGCTCCTAAGGGTGTGACGGAAGCTGGAATCGGCCGGAGAGCAGCTTCAGTCACGAACTACACTTGCTCACGTACTACGCTGGCGCGGCTCCCAGCCGCCCCCTTTCAGGGTCAAAATCGCACAGCGTCGAAATCCGGGGGCCCCACGCCTCCGCTTCGCGATAGGGCGGGGCACCCAGCATTTCGGTTACATCACCGCTGTTTTTCCATCCACTGATTGAGGGATGGTTTCTCCGCGAAAGGGGAGACGCGAAGTCACCTCAACTTTGAGTCTCGCCCCATTTTGAGTCTCACCTGGTTTTACTGTCGTGGCCCCGCTGATCGGGGTCTGAAAAAGTGCTCTGGGATGCTTAACGTACAACCGTATATGGTGCCTGTCAAGAGATAAATACAACATGTTGTGGCCCAAAAGTGGTAAGGGAACCTTAAGAAGCAAAGTCTAAGATTTCAGGCGAGGGCGCGCTGACGCTCCTCGGGTCCGGCGCGGGATACTGGCCGAGCCGGGGCGCGGGGCGCTTCATCATTACGGTAAGGGTTAAGGTAGGGGCTGGCGGCGAGGGGCACGTAGATGTCTTCGAAGATGGCTCGGGAGTGAATGCGGGTGATGCCGTCGGAGGACTCGACGAGGTAATCGCCTGGAGCTCCGGATTGTTCGCGGCCGAGGGCGTCGGTGAAGACGAGTGATTCGGTGAGTTGACGAGCGCGCACCAAAAAACGAGTGCGGTAGACGGTCCATGGGTGTTCGGGATTCATAGTTCTGAGCTCTGCTTTCAGTCGGCTTGCAGTCGTCGTGAAAAATTCGATTCGAGTGGAGCGACTGTACGCGCAGAGATGGGCGGGGTCAATTACACATTAATTGTGCAACGGTGGAATTCCGGGCGGCGGATGGTGTGCGGTGGGTGAGATGGAGTTTGAGTTGAGGGCAAGTGCAGTCGGCGCACTAGCGGCGCGCTTTGAGCGGGAACGAAAAGATGTGACAGACGAGTGTGCAGCGCGCGGGCGGAATTTGCACACCGGGCGCACAGGATTGGAACAGTTGCCGGTTGTAAGTCGTAAGCGTGACCAGGTTCACGGTTGCGCCAGCGAATCCGGCGCGAGCATCAGAGATAGAAAATCATAGATACAAAATCAGTGACACGAACCGTCATCTTGAAACTGACCACTGCCGGCCATGGCTACGAGTGAGCGGCCGCAGTTCACAATTTGCTGGTTCAGGGGATCGTTCGTCAGATCGTCGGATGTGATATTTCGCGCCCCGTTCTGATGGGCAGCCAAGACCTTGTCGCTCAAACTGCGCATGTTTGTGAGCTGGCTGTTGAGCAATCGATAAGCATTGCGATCGGCATCGGTGGATACGGCGACGAATGCCAATCTTATGTTGTTCGTGGCGTGGGACTGGTACGGGGTCAGGTAGTCGCCGGTCACGAGGATTCCATTTTGAATGGCGGTAAAGAGAGCGCCGCGCCAATCCCTAATCGAAGACATGGCATCGACGCTGGCTTTCAGAAAATCCTTCGAGAAAGCCGAGTTCGAGGCCTGGGCTGCAGCAGGGGCCGCTGCCGGAGCCTTAGGAGCCGGGGTCGCGAGTGTGAGGGTGATCTGACTTCCTTTGAAGCTGAGAGAACCCTTGGTCAGGCGCGCCAAGGCTTCGATTTCTACGTAAGACTTGCCGTCCTTCTGAATCACGGGGGCCACGCCTTCGTGGCTGCTGACGATCAGCGTGCGATTCAAGGGCCCGGACTGTGACCAGATGCAGAGTGAAGCCGCGAAAAGCGCCCCCAGGATCAACGAGGCGGTTAATAACTTTGCTTTGACCGGACGGTTTTTCATCCTAACACCTCTCATCGGACCATCTTCTCATTTCATTGGATCATCTTCGTCGAAGCGTCTTTCGCCTAAAATGCCGGTTGTCTCTCGCAAAAGTCCGAGTCGGGCGCGCCTGAACGGAAATTGGATGCCGAATGCCATAAGGCCGGTGGCCAAGATAAAGTTTACGCCACGGCGGGATGCCACGGGGATCGCAAGCCCCCCATAGACAGGCGCGGACGGGCGTGGACGGGCGCGAACGTTTGTCCGCTAACACCCGTCCGCTAACACCCGTCCGCGAAGGCCCGGTCCATGACCGAGCAACGAATCAGTTGCAGCCCGTGCCGTAGGTTACGGAGGTCAGGATATTGGCAGCGGCGGTGAGGTCGCCGCTGTAGCAGAATCCGGTGGAGTTGGAGTCGAAGAAGTCTTGCGCGCTCGACATATTGGAGTTGCCGGTAAATACGCCACTCGAATTGAAGTTGAGCGTATCGGTTGTGGTGACGCGGTTTTTGAGCAGCGAGAAGTTGAGCGCCACTTTGTTTAGGGTTGCGGACTCGTCCTCTTCGAAGTACTGGTTGCTGGTGGTGGTTTGGGTTTCGGAGCCGTCGGGCGCGACCAGAACGGTGATGTTGAGCAGCAGCGGCCAGTCGTGGTTGACAGTATAGACAGTCGTGTTGCCGTTCGAATTCCGGGTGGTGACTACGGAATGCAGAGTGCTTCCCTGTTTGATGTTCTGCTCGTATTCGGTGTCGGTGAGTTTGAAATACTGATCGCTGGAGAACTTAATGTTTTGGTCCACGGTGGTGGTAATCATTCCGTGAGAAGTGTTGGCCACTCCGGTGATGGCGAAATTGTGGCCTGATGAGACGTCGACGGTACCGGCGATATTGCCATTCTTCTGCGTGTTAATTTTCTCGACAACGCTGGGATTGGGCACGGTAAGCGTGTTGCCGGTGACGCCTCCGGTGATTTGGGTGGATCCGGCATCGAGATAGAGGCGGAGGTTAGCGGTGGCGGAGAAATAGTCGTCGGCGTTGTAAACGCTGAGACCGACGGTGTGGGGATTGCCATCGTCAAGCAGTGCGGCGAAGGGCGTGAGGTTGACCTGATAAGGTCTGAAGTTCATGGTCTGAACGCCGGGGATCGGGATCCAGAGATAGGGATCGATGCCGCCGGTGAAGATCCAGGGATAGATGGGCGCGATGCCAGCAGGAGTGCCGTCAATAGTGATTTCGCCTTCACGGAAGGCGGTGTTTGTGCAGCTTTCCAGTTCGTTGGCGACATCGTTGGGAACGCAGGTGTACCAGAATTCATCTTCGTACTGGCTTTGAGCGAAGACGTCGAAGAAGGCGCTCTCGATATTGGTGGGGAAAGTGAGAGTTTGCTCGAGAATGGTGGTGCAGCACTGTCCAGTGGTGTCGAGGGCGACGGTGCCGCCGGTCGGTCCGCTGGAGAAGGCGATGACCTGATCGGCGGTCCGGGGCGGATTCTGGCCCTGAGCGACGGGATAAAAGAGGAGTTCGGCGCTGCCGTAGAGGACGCCGGTATAGGTTTTGTTGACTTCGTTGCCGAGATCGACGGTGCCGTCCTGGGTGACGGTAAAGATGGAGCTGTAGTCGGTGAGGTTGCGCTCGACGTGCCAGTGGCGGGAGTCGGTGGGATCATCTTCGGCGGTAGTGCCGAAGTAAACGTTGGTGGGGCCGATCCAGATGTTGGCGGTGCGATCGTATTGGATGCCTTTGGAAATGGAGAAATCGGCGGAGAGGACGACCGCTCCCCAGGGTGCGGGACAACCGGCAGGCGGCGTGTAGGTGAAGCTCTGGGGATTGAAATTGTTAAATTTGAAATTGCTGTAGAGTTCGACCTTGCATGGGGTCGTCTTTGGAACCACGACCGGCGCTTCGATGAAGGCGGTGTTACCGGAGCCAACGATCTGTGCGGCAGCGAGATTCGGGAGCAGGATTGCCGTCAGCAGAATGGTCGTTAACAGGATGAAGCGGGCAGCGAGAGTGGCGGCAGATTTCGAGAGCTGGAACGTAGGCATTGGACCTCCAAAGTGGTGTGCAAAAAGTTGCAGGATCGGGAGTGATGCTCGCGGCGAAACACCGCAGTGGTAAAGGAGTTTAGTCGGGTTGGAGAGTGAGTGTCAATACAGGAGACGGGGTACGTCGAGAGTCAAAGCTTTAGAGACAAATCGGGCGGGGAGGGTTTGTGATCAGGATCGCTTTTTGGGTGGTGGCATTGGGCGTTTGTGGCTTGGGATTAACCGCGGGCGGATTGGCTGCGAGTGGAGTTGATGCGAGCGCGGCGGCGGATGGCACGGCGGCTCCTACTCGCGTGGTGGTGTTGGGGACGGGGACTCCGAGTGCCGATCCGGAGCGATGGGGACCGGCGGTTGCGGTGGTCGTGAATGGCCGAGCGTATCTGATCGACTGCGGGCCGGGAGTTGTGCGACGCGCGGCGGCGGCGGAGAAGAACGGGATTGCGGCTCTTAAGGCTAAAGAATTGAAGATTGTTTTTATTACTCATTTGCATTCGGACCACACGCTCGGGTATCCGGACTTGATTTTTTCGCCGTGGGTGCTGGGGCGAAACAATGCGTTGGAGGCTTATGGTCCGCATGGGTTGAAGAGCATGACTTCGCACATCGAAAAAGCCTGGACCGAAGATGTACGGGTTCGGCGGCGCGGACTGGAACAGGCTAACGCTACCGGATACAAGGTCAATGTGCATGAGATTGAGCCGGGGGTGGTGTATCGCGACGAGAACGTTACGGTGACCGCGTTTCCGGTGAAGCATGGGATTT
>PMSZ01000411.1 GCA_003168235.1 Acidobacteriaceae bacterium | reverse complement strand
GATCGTCTCCGCCATCTGCGCGTTGCTCGATGAACTGCGCCCTGACGACCCCGTCGTCCCGCACAAACAGCTCGTCACTTTCGTCAAAGATCGTCCTGGTCATGACCGCCGCTACGCGATGAACACAACCAAGATTGAGCGCGAACTGAACTGGCGTCCCCAGGAAACATTCGTAACCGGAATCCGCAAAACCATCCGCTGGTATCTTGGACATGAAGACTGGGTCCGCGACGTAACCAGTGGCAGCTATCGTCAATGGATGGCAAAGCAGTACGCCACCGAGCGCTCATCCCGATGACTAACCCCGCGCCACCACCGTACAAAGGCATCATCCTCGCCGGAGGATCGGGCACGCGCCTCTATCCCGTCACCCACGGTCTCGCCAAGAGCCTGCTGCCCGTCTACGACAAGCCGATGGTGTATTACCCGCTCTCCACCCTGATGCTCGCCGGCATCCGCGACATTCTCGTTATCTCCTCTCCCGACGATCTGCCCCGCTTTCGCCACTTGCTCGGCGACGGCTCCCGCTTCGGCGTCCACTTCGAGTACGCGCCTCAACCCAAACCGGAGGGCATCGCCCAGGCATTTCTGATCGGCAGGGATTTCATCGGCTCCAGCGGTTGCGCCCTCGTGCTCGGCGACAACATTTTTTACGGCCATGATCTTGTCAAGGAACTGCGCGCCGCCACCGCACAGCCAAAAGGCGCGCGCGTCTTCGCCTATCCCGTCAACGACCCCGAACGCTACGGCGTAGTCGAGTTCGACCCTCAGGGCAGGGCCCTTAGCATTGAAGAAAAACCGAAGCAGCCGAAGTCACGCTACGCCGTCACCGGACTTTACTTCTACGACAGTCAGGTCACCGACATCGCCGCCAGCCTCAAGCCTTCGCAGCGCGGCGAACTCGAAATCACTGACGTCAACCGCGTCTATCTCCAGCGCAATCAACTCAACGTCTGCGTCATGGGACGAGGCACTGCCTGGCTCGACACCGGCACGCACGAAGCTTTGATGGAGGCCTCTTTATTCATCCAAACCCTGCAGAAGCGCCAGGGCCTCATGGTCGCCTGCCCCGAAGAAATCGCGTATCGCTCCGGCTACATCACTGCCGCGCATCTGGAGGCTCTGGCGAATTCGATGTGCAATAACGGATACGGCGCTTACTTGCTTCAACTGTTGCGGGAGCGCGTCTTCTGATTTGCCGAGCGGTTTCCAAGGGCACATCGATTGGAGACTTGCATGACGACGACAATCGCCAATAAGAGATTCGAGCTCCCATTGGCACTCCTAATCGGCTTGTTGTGCCTTCCCGCGGGCTTCTGGGTAATAATGTATCCGGTTTCCCCTCTAGCGCGACATTTGGGGATGGGTCCCCATGCGCCGCACACGGCAACCCCATTTGAGGCTGTGGTAATACTTGACGTCGTTGTCCTCGGCCTCCTGGGCATATTGCCGTTCATAGCGGCACTCGGGCTGTGGCTTGTATTACTCATTGCCGGGAGGAGTCGCACGGCAAAGTTCTTCACGTTCCTGTGTTTGCTGTTCGCAATCGGCGGGCTGTTGATCGTAAGATCAATGGGATCCCGCTGACTTGTTGAAATCTGCCGATGAAAAAAATCGCCTCCCGCCTGCCCGGACTTCTGCTCCTCGAACCGCGCGTCTTCGGTGACAACCGCGGCTTTTTTCTCGAAAGCTACAACCAGCGCACCTTCGCCGAATTGGGCATCACCGAACCCTTCGTTCAGGACAATCACTCCTTGTCCGAGAAAAACGTCATCCGTGGTTTGCACTACCAGATTCGCCAACCGCAGGGAAAACTTGTGCGCGCCATCACCGGCGAGATTCTCGATATCGCGCTCGATCTCCGCCGCGGTTCTCCCACCTTCGGAAAATGGGAGGCCATCCGGCTTTCCGGCGAAAACAAACTGCTGTTATGGATTCCGCGCGGCTTTGCTCACGGCTTCAGAGTTCTGTCTCCGAATGCCCACGTTCTCTATAAGACGACCGACTTCTATGCGCCTGAGCACGAGCGTACCCTGGCATGGAACGATCCCACTGTGAACATCGGCTGGCAACNNGGCAACTCGACAGCGATCCGGGTATCTCTCCGCTCATCTCCGCCAAAGACCAGCGAGGCGTGCCGTTCGACCAAGCCGAAAAATTCGACTAGCTTTCGATTAGCTAACGTCCTATCACTTCAGCCGGAACTCCACAGCAATCGATGTTTCTACCGCGACCGGCTTGCCGTCATAAAGATACGGTTCGAATTTCCAACCCTGCACCGCTACTGTCGCCGACTGCACGAGCCCGCTTGGTCCGGAGACAGTCCGCAACCGTCCCACGCTGCCATCCGCAGCGATCACCGCGTCCAGCACCACCAACCCTTCGGTGCCAGCGGCCAGCGCTGCCTCGGGATACACCGGCTCAACCTTCGTCACGATCCTGTTCTGCATCGTGTCGAAAGAAACTTGGGTTTCACCGTATCTCCGCGCTCCCGGCCCCGCCGCCTGCGCGTGTGTTTCCAGTTCGCTCCACGACCGTTGCCACTGCCACCACCCCAGGGCGCCCAGCGCGATCACGCACGCGAGCAATACATAAAGTCCGCGCCGCCCTACACGAACTCTCCGCCGGGGCACACCGGTCGCTTCCGCAACCACTAGGTTCGCCGCCGTTAGGTTAGCTTCTGTTCCCGAACTTTTTTCCGGAACTTCAGTTCTTTCTTCTTCCTTAACCTCCACTGCCCCCGCGTCCGCCCGGTACACCCAATACCGGATCATCTCGCGCTGTTCCACCGACAGCCCCACAAATTCCAAGCCGCAATGCAGCCGCGATTGATAACGCACCCGCGCGCGTGCCCGCACCGGCACGCCGACATTCGGAAGCCGCAGTTCAACCGCCACCTGTTGGCCAGCGGCCATCTCTCCGGCTACCACCGCGCCCACGCCAGCCTCGCTGATGTCGGTACAGCGTCCGGGTAGATTTTCGGGAACTCCGGACCGCAACACGATCAAATCCAGAGGAACATTGATGGGATGTCGGGGGAACAAACGACGCGGCGTTTCTTCTAACGCCAGCGCTCGAGCTGCACTCATCAGACTGCCTCCGCAGGAACCAAAATCCTTGTCATGCGGCTGGAATCAAAACGAACGCGGCGCGCGCCAACAACGTTGACCCGAGTATAGCGGAACCATTTCTTGCCCTACCTTTTTATTTTGTCATCACCTTACATATATTTTGTAGCCCTGAGCAAAATAGTTTGTCGCTCCCCGGCGAGTCGTCTTGCCCTACTCCATGTCCCGCCAGTTCTTGCCCACACCAATTTCCACCACCAACGGAACCGCGAGCGTATGTGCGTTCTCCATGCGCTCCCGTACCAGCGGCTTCATCACGTCGACCTCGTTCTCCGGCACTTCAAACACCAACTCGTCATGCACCTGCAAAGTCATCCGCGACTTCAGCCCGCGCTTCCGAATGTCCTCATCAATTCGAATCATCGCCAGTTTGATCAAATCCGCCGCCGTTCCCTGCAGTGGAGTATTTACCGCCGTGCGCTCCGCAAATCCGCGCTGGGTGGCGTTCTTACTATCGATGTCGGGAATCGGCCGCACCCGCCCAAACAGTGTCTTCACCTTCCGGTCGCGCCGCACCTGCTCCAGCGTCGCATCGATGAATGCTCGAACTCCCGCATATTTCTCAAAATAAGCCTCAATAAATTTTCGCGCCTCGCTCGGCTCAATCCCCAAATTCTGCGAAAGCCCAAACGCCGACAACCCGTAGACAATTCCAAAATTCACCACCTTGGCCTGCCGCCTGTGGTCCGGTGTCACCATCAGCGGCGGCACGCCAAACACCTGCGCCGCCGTCAGTGTGTGGATATCATCCCCGCGCCGAAACGCATCCACCAGCAATTTGTCTTTTGAATAGTGCGCCAGCAGCCGCAGCTCAATCTGCGAATAATCCGCCGCCAGCAATACGTGTCCCGGCTCAGCGATAAACGCCGCGCGAATCTCCCGCCCCAGTTCCGTGCGAATCGGAATATTCTGCAAATTCGGGTTCGTCGACGCCAGTCTCCCCGTCGCCGTTCCCGTCTGCACAAAAGTCGTATGCACGCGCCCGCTCCCGGCGTGAATCAGCAACGGCAGAGCATCAACGTAGGTCGACATCAACTTCGTCAGTTGCCGGTATTCCAGCACCAGCCGCGGAACTTCGTGGTCTTCCGCCAGCCCTTCCAATACATCGACCGCCGTCGATATCTTTTTCCCTTTCCCATATTTCACCGGAATCGGCAGCCCCAGTTTGTTGAAGAGCACATCTCCCAGTTGCTTCGGAGAATTGATGTTGAACTCCATGCCACAGCGCTCATAAATATCGCGCGCCTTCGTCGCGGCCTCGCGCTGCAACTTCACCGACATTTCCGCTAGCGCCGTCGGATCAATCTTCACTCCCGCCGCTTCCATCCGCGCCAACACCGGCACCAGCGGCGCGTCGATCTCCTCATACACCGAGGTCAGCCCCTGTTCGTCAACCTCCGCTCGCAGCGCGCTTGCCAGCCGGCCCGTAATGTCCGCCGCTTCCGCCGGATTGCCACTCAGCTTTAAATTGAATCTCCGTAGCGCAACCTCCGGCAACAAATGCGACGAGTAAGTCGGATCCAGCAGATAGGAATACAGCATCGGATCGTGCCGCACGCCCGCCAGCGCAATCCGCCGTTCATCCAAATGAACACCAACTTGCACGCCAAACTTTTCGCCGAAATAATGCAGCGCCGTCTTCAGGTCATACACCGTCTTCGGCACTTCGGAATCTTCAAGCAGCGTCTTCACGCGATCCAGGAGCGCCCGATCCTCAAGCCAGACCATCGCCCCGCCGCCGGCCGCGTTAGAAACCGCAATGCGCTCGGCATTGTGCTTGCCCTCGCCGCTCGCGTCGTTACCACGATCCTCTGATTCCGCTGGTTGCAAAGCCAGAAACCCCGACTGCGCCGGCGGAACTTCATCCTCAACCACGCTCTCAGGTGCACCACTCTCAGCGTCCTCACCCGGAATCGCCAAAGCGAGCGCGGCATTCTCACCCAACCCTCGCAGGTAATCATCGAATTCAGCTTTGGTTCTGATCTCCTGATAATCACCCGCTTTCACTTCCACCACCGGAAGCAGCTCTTTAAGCAGCGAAGTAAATTCCAACTCGGCAAACAGCGCGCGCAGCGCTTCCGCGTCCGGCTCGCCCGCCTTCATCGCCTCAACATCCAGCTCCACGGCCACGTCGGTGTCGATCGTCACCAGTTGTTTGCTGTAAAGAATATTGTCGCGATTGTTCTGTAATGATTCGCGATACGTTTTCTTCTCCACCTCCGCCGCCCGTTCCAAAGCTGCTTCCACGCTGCCGAAGCGCTGAATCAGTTCCACGGATCCCTTATCGCCGATTCCCGGAGCCCCCGGAACGTTGTCCACCGAATCGCCGCGCAGCGCCATCACATCCACCACTTTTGACGGAGGCACCCCCAGAATTTCCTCCACCTTCGCCGCGTCGCAAATCAAATTATCTTTCGGAGGATTCAACACGCAGACCGTGTCGTTCACCAGCTGCAGCATGTCTTTATCGCTCGACACTACAAACACTGGATACGATTCCGCCGCCGCTTTCCGCGCCAGTGTCCCAATCACATCGTCGGCTTCATAACCTTCCAGCTGCAGAATCGGAATGCGATACCCCTCCAACGCCCGTCGGATATACGGAATCTGTTGCACCAGGTCTCCAGGCATTTCCGCCCGATTCGCCTTGTAACCTCCGTATTGCGATTCCTTGAACGTCTGCGTCTTGATGTCGAACTTCCGGATGGTCGTGATCTGCTCTGCCTGCTGGTTCCGGATCGTCGGCGCCCCCACATCGAACACCGCCGCCAGATACTCCGGCGAGAAATCGTCCCGCAGCTTGCGCAGCATATTCACAAAAACAAAAGTCGCCGCCGTCGGCAATCCCGTCTTCGTAGACATCGGCCGCTGGCGCGCCATCGCATGATAGGCGCGAAAGATGAACGACATCGTATCGATCAGAAAAATCCGCCCTTTGCCCTCGTCACGGAGATGAGTCGGATTCGAGCTAGAGCGCGCAGCAGAAGCCCGATCGGAAACCGGAACTGGCCCCGGCGCGCTACTCACAGGCGGCGATTTCTTTTTGGCAGGCAAGAATCCAAGTTTAGCAGCTACGGAATTTCTGAACGCCCGCAAACGATATACTCAACCCTATGGACGTCGTTCCCTCTGAACTTGCGCACCGCGAGCTCTACAACATTCTGATCAACGCCGTCGTCCCGCGCCCCATCGCGTGGGTTTCAACTCTGAGCGCTTCCGGACAACCGAACCTCGCGCCATTTTCATTCTTCAACGCCGTGTGCGCCAAGCCTCCGCTGCTAGTCTTTGCTCCAGGAATGCGCCCGCCCAAAAAGTCCGAAGCCGCCGCCGACGCAACCGCCGGACACCCCGGCGTACATGTCAAAGACACGTTGCGCAACGTTCGCGACACCGGGGAGTTCGTCATCAACCTGGTCACCTTCGAACTCGCCGAAGCCATGAACCTCACGAGCGGCGAATATGACGCCTCCGTCGACGAATTCGAATTAGCGAACCTCGCCTCTGCGCCATCGACCATTGTCCGCCCGCGCCGCGTGGCCGAGTCTCCCGTCAGCTTCGAATGCAAGCTGCATCAGATTCTCGATTTCAATCCCGAGCCCGAAGGCGGCAGTCTTGTCATCGGCCAAATCGTCTCCATCCACATCAACGAGCAACATATAAAGGATGGCCGCCTCGACCGTAACTCGCTTAATCTCGTCGGACGCATGGGCGGCATGCAGTACACCCGTACCACCGAGCGCTTTGAGATGGTCCGCCCGAAGGTGGAGTAAGGGGAAGGCGTCCTTCGCTTCACTAAGGATGACAACGAAGATTTTGCGAACGACGAACGACGAACAGCGAACGACCCTCGACCAACGACCAACGACTCCCCACCCACCCCGACTGCTAAAATAACTACGAACCTATGTTTGAGAATCTCCAGGAAAAACTCCAGCGCGCCTTCAAGTCTCTCCGCGGGCAAGCCGTCCTCACCGAAGAGAACATTTCCGAGGCGCTGAAACAAATTCGTCTGGCTCTCCTCGAAGCCGACGTCAACTTCAAAGTCGTCAAAGAGCTCATCGACCGCATCCAGGCCAAGGCCGTCGGACAGGAAGTCCTGACCGCGCTCTCGCCCGGCGAGCAGGTCATCAAGATCGTCCGCGACGAACTCGTCGCAACTCTCGGCCAAGACACGGCGAAATTAAAATTCGCCTCGCAGCCGCCCACCGTCGTCCTCATGGCCGGATTGCAGGGTTCAGGCAAGACCACAACCTCTGGCAAGCTCGCCAACTGGCTCAAGAATGGCGGACACCGCCCGCTGCTCGTCTCCGTCGACGTCTACCGCCCAGCCGCGCGCGAGCAACTCAAAGTGGTCGCCGCCGCAATTAAGGCCAACCTCTACGAAGGCGAAGTCGGCGAAGCCAATACCGCGACCGTCGTGCGCCTCGCCCAAGAAGCGCGCCGCGAAGCTATCAACTCCGGATGCGATGTGCTCATCGTCGATACTGCCGGCCGTCTCCACATTGACGACCAACTCATGGACGAGATGCAGTCGCTTAAGCGCCTGCTCAATCCGCAGGAAATTCTGTTCGTCGCCGATTCCATGACCGGGCAGGATGCCGTCAACTCCGCTGACGAATTTCACAAGAAGCTCACACTCACCGGCGTAGTCCTCACCAAAATGGATGGCGACGCTCGCGGTGGCGCGGCGCTCTCCATCCGCCAGGTCACCGGACAGCCCATCAAGTTCATCGGCATCGGCGAAAAATACGATGCGCTCGAGCCTTTCCATCCCGATCGCATCGTCTCCCGCATCCTCGGCATGGGCGACATTCTGTCGTTGATCGAGAAGGCCGAGTCGCAGATCGACAAGAAAAAAGCGCAGGAGCTGGCCACCAAGGCCTTCAGCGGCGACGGCTTTTCGCTCGAGGATTTCCGCGACCAGTTGCGCCAGGTTCGCAAAATGGGATCGCTGCAAAGCCTCATGGGCATGCTGCCGAGCGTCGGCGCGTTCTCGGGCTTGCAGAAGGCGGCTGACAAAGTTGACGAGAAGCAAATCAATCGCGTCGAAGCGATTATTAATTCGATGACTGGATTCGAACGCAACCATCACGAAGCCATCAATGGCAGCCGCCGCAAGCGCATCGCCCGCGGCTCCGGCACAAGCGTGCAGGAAGTCAACAATTTGCTTCGCCAATATGCCCAAATGAGAAAAATGTTCAAGCAGATGGGCAAGCCCAGCTTCGCGCGGCGGATGGCGGGCATGAAGTTTCCAGGGATGTAGTCGTTGGTCGCCGGTTGTTCGTCGTCGCGCGTTAGCGACTGAACTGCCAAACGACGAACGACCGGCGACCAACGACTGCTCTTTATGAAGTGGCGATCTCTTCAAGAATCTGGCCCGTCGAGTGACCTTCGCCCTTTGCGGCAGATTCTTGCTGAGCGCAAGCAGGCGATCGCTCAGTACGTTCCGGCCGAGGTTCAGGCCGTTCACGTGCGCGCCGTCGCAAGCCTGAAAAATCAGCAGTTGGCAGCGCAAACGCTTAAGGTGGGAGACATCTCTCCTTCTTTTGTGTTACCGGACCACCGCGGCAAACTTGTCTCTTCCTCCGATCTCTTGGCTAAAGGCCGTCTTGTCCTCTCATTTATTCGCGGGCGCTGGTGCCCTTTTTGCGTCGCGCAGATGGAGGCGATGTCTTCGATCGCGTCTGAGATTGCCGCGGCGGGAGCTGCGCTGGTCGCAGTCTCTCCACAGACCGAGAAGCAGGCTTTCTTTATGCACGACCAGCACAAGCTCGCTTTCCCGCTGCTGGTCGATGCTCGCAACGCGCTTGCCCGGCAGTTTGGGCTGGTCTATCGCGTTCCGGAAGGACAGCAGGCGCTCTACAGCCGAACCTTTGTCAATTTGCCCTTTGCCAATGGTGACTCGAGCTGGGAGCTGCCGATTCCGGCAACTTACGTGATTGACTGCAATGGCAGCATCTTGTTTGCTTCGGCGAATGAGGATTATGCAGATCGGCCGGAGCCGTTAGAGATCGTGGAAGCGGTTCGGCTGACGCACGACCAGGCTCGAACTTTGTCAGACTAAAGGGATTCCCGATGAGAGGTGAGAGATGAGAGATGAGAAGTGTTCGACCGGGGATCTCAAGCTCGCTGTGCCATTGCTTTGGGCTTTGAATGTTTTTCTCCCGCGGACGGTTCGTCCTCAAACTGCGATGGCAGCACATCATTCCAAAATGAACTATCCGCTGCGACCGCAGAGACGCCAATCTGTCCAGCATCCGGGGTATCTTCTTTTCCCACCCAGGCAACTAAGAATTGCTCAAGCTTTTGCGCGCGCGCCAGGGAAACCTGGCTGCCCAGCCGAAGTTTGCCCCGGATGCCCCTCAGCAGAGATCCATTGCGGCTGATGTTGATGGTTACGACTTCCTGACTTATCGGCTGCCCGCTGACATCGGTGCCGCTGAGGCGTACGGGCACAGAGACGTCGAATCTACGGTCGGCGCGCTCGATCTTGAACTGCCGCATCAGTTCGGTAAGTTCGGATGCGATGGAAGCGAGGTCACGTGCGGCCTTTTGTGACTCTTGCGCGCGCCCCAGCGTGCCTTCGGCCGCCTGCGCCACGCCCGCTATGTTAGCCGAGATGTCACCCGCGCCGCTGGCGGCTTCGCGGCTGTTGCGAGTCATCTCGTTGGTGGTCGCGCTCTGCTCTTCGACCGCCGTTGCGATGGTGGCGGAGATGTTGTTGATCTGAGCGATGACGTTGGAGACGGTTCCGATGGCGGCGGCGGCGCCCTTGGTGTCCGCCTGGATGGCCGTAATTTTCAAACCAATGTCTTCCGTGGCTTTGGCGGTCTGCTTGGCCAGCTCTTTTACCTCATTGGCTACAACGGCGAAACCCTTGCCGGCTTCTCCGGCGCGCGCGGCTTCAATGGTGGCGTTCAAAGCCAGCAAGTTTGTCTGCTGCGCGATCGAGGTAATGACCTTCAGAACTTCTCCGATCTCCTTACTCGACTTGCTCAGTTGCGCAACCGTGGCATTGGCAGTTTCGGCGGCGCTGACAGCCGACGCGGCTACTTTGGCGGCTTCGTGGGCGTTGGCGGCAATATTTTGGATGGTCGAGGTCATCTCGCTCGCGCCCGTCGAAAGGCTCTGCAGATTTTCGGAGACTTGCTGGGTGATGCGGGAAGCGGAGTTTGATTGCGTGGCGGTCTCGCCGCAATTGGTAGTGATCTGCTCACTGGCCTCGAGCAGTTGCTGACTGGAACTCCCCAGTTGGTTGGTGTGAGATGAAATGCCGCGGAGGATATGCTGCAGTTTGTCCATGAACAGATTGAAGAGGCGGCTGACTTCGCCGACTTCGTCGTTGCCGAAGCCGGCAGACACCTCTAAGCGCTTGGTGACGTCGCCTTCGCCCTCGGCAATATCCTGAATCATCTGGGTTAATCGTCTGAGCCGGGCGGAAATGCCGCGGCTCAGGAAGAGGGCAACGAAGGCTCCGATGCTCAATTCTGCCAGCGAGGTCAATGCCAGGGCCACGTTCAGCGAGTGCATTCCCTTGTCCAGATCATCCTGGCTCTTCTGCAGCACGGACTCGAAGGAATCGGCCATCTCTCCGAGAGGCTTGGCCAGGGTTTCGGCGAAGGCACGATCCTGCTTTTCGCGTATGCCGTTGGTTTTCAGATAGGTGAGCACTGCGCTCATAACCATCAGGCCCAGCACGAGCCCGAACCCTAGTCCCAGCTGTTTGCCTAGTGTAAGTTTCATGCGCTCTTCACCACCTCGGACTTTTCTGGAGGCAAGCCTTACCTACTAACTTCGGTCGATTAGAGATAAGCATTAGGGGTGTTCGCCCGGCGAGGTCGCAAGAAGGACATGGCAGAGTGGTTAGCCGCTGGCGGCCTTAGAGTTAGCCGCATCCTGACCCGACCGTCGGTGTCCTGATCTTGGTCATGGACCGACGGGAGCGGCTGGGGTCGTGCAAAAGTGAGATGTGTTCCACGTGGAACACTTTACAGCCTTTTTTGTGCATACAATATGTTAGTATGATAATGTACGCACAACAGGACTTAAATGAAACCACGCAAACGAGTTACGAAGCGCAGGAAGGCATCGCGTAAAAAATACCCGGTAAAAATTACCAGGATCGAGGCTTCGGCCCAGCGGGGAATGCTGCCGCAGTTCTCGCCGGAAGAATTAGCCAGCCTGTACAGGCCACTCAAAAAGCCGATCACGCTGCGGCTGGATGCCGACATTTTGGAATGGTTCCAGCGGGGCGGACGGGGTTACCAGACCCGGATCAATCGCGCCCTCCGGAAGTTAATGATGGAGGAGCGTAAGAAAGCGCGGGGGTAATTACCCCGGTTTCCCGCTCAGCGCAGGATCCCGCGAAAAGCGCTAGCGTCGCGACAACTGTGCTTCCATGGTCGGCAACTAAGAACGATTCGCGTACAGTGTCGCGTATAGTGGTCTGAGAGATGTGGGATGTGAGGTGCGGGCTATTTGTCGTTGATCTGTTGAGTTCCTAGTGTCCTCTCAACACACGTGGAACGGCTTGGAGACCGGAGAATGAGCAAGCGCCGCGAGCCTCGCAAAGAGGTGCAAGCCATGGTGCGGATCTTCGGCACCGACAGCAGCGGCAAGGTGTTCACCGAGAAAGCGACCGTAGTCAACATCAGCCGGCATGGAGTCGAGTTGAGCGATGTGCAGCCAAAGCTCAATCTCGACGAGATTGTCGGCTTGACCTACGGCACCAACCGGGTCCACTTTCGCGTCAAATGGGTGGGGCAATCTGGCACACCCAAAGCCGGACATGTGGGCCTGCTCAATATTTCTCCGGAGAAGCCTCTCTGGGATTTTCCTCTGCCCGACGCCACTCCGGACACATACAGGGGCCAAATTTCGGTCGAAAGACGGCAGTACCCACGCTTCAAGTGCCACAACTCGGTGGAGCTTCATACCCCAAGTGGAGGGTCATTTTGGGCGACGATTGCGGAGCTGAGTGTCGCTGGATGTTTCATCGAAATGGCGATTCCGCTGCAGCCGGGGAGCGCGGTGAGAGTAGGCATCTGGATTAACGAAATCAAGGTCTGGGCGGAGAGCGAGGTCACTTACAGTACGCCGGGATTTGGAATTGGGGTGAAGTTCAACAAGATTTCCGCAGCCGACGTTGAACGAATCCGGCAATTTCTGGGGACGCTTTCGCCGTTGGGCAGGAAAGCCGGGCTGTAAAGCTAGAACGATTTCACTGTCGTTTGCTGTGGCGGGAGCACATGGACCACAAGCAAAATGCATAGGTCCTTCGCTCGCCCACCCCGCTCGCTCAGGATGACACCGTTAAACTAATGCCGCGAGTTTGCGGGACGCTGCGTTATTTCTTGGGGCGCGTGTTCATGCCGAAGTCGTGCTCGATTCTGCTGTACCAGGTTTCGTCGTCGCTGCCGTGCAGAGCCACCCACTGCTCGTCCGTCATCTGGGTGCGCCACTGCAGGAAGCCGGCGGCATCGGGTCCGACCAAATGGCGGAGCTGCCACGTTCCGCTGTCGGCGACTTCCAGAATTTTCTGAGCGACCAGTGAGGGCGGCGCGGGGTTTTTCAGCGAGGCTTCAAAAAGAGAAGCGAAACGCGCCTGCTGCGGGTAGGGAGATTCGGACGGAGGACGTTCGAGGCGGCGCGCCATTGCGGTATCGATGATGCCCGGTTCAACAATCGCCACGCGGACATTGAATGTCTTCATCTCACCGGCCAGCGCTTCACTCACCGCTTCCAGCGCCCACTTGGACGCGGTGTAGGACGACAACGGCGGATTGGTAATGCGACCGGCGACCGAGGACACGTTGATGATGCAACCGCTGCGGCGTTGGCGCATGTGCGGCGCAACGGCCTGAATGCAACGGATCGCGCCAAAATAATTGGTCTCCATGACGGCGCGGAAACCAGCCAGAGGAAGCTCTTCGACGGAGCCCGATCGCTCCACTCCGGCGTTGTTGACGAGCACGTCGATCGGACCCTGCTTCAGAAGGGCGGCAATGGCATCGCGCACGGACGGGTCGGAATCCACATCCATGGCTGAGATGACGATTGGCAGTTTCTCTCGCGTCGAGGTTTGCGCCAATTCTGGAGCCTGCGACGGGTTGCGCATGGTGGCGTAGACTTTGTGGCCGGCGCGGGCGAAAGCCAGTGCGGCTTCAAAACCGATTCCTTTACTGGTTCCAGTGATGAGTACCGAAGACATGAGCGACTCCTTGAGAGGGATTGGCGATTGTATCGCAGCGCGGAATTTGGGGCGATTGGGAGCAGATCTCGAATGTGCGTCGTCGCGGTCGGCAGCCCTGGCCTGCCGCTGTGCGGTGAGGTTTTCAGGAGACGGATACGCTGGTAGATTGCCCGCACCGTCGGCTCTGCGAAGCGCGAGTAATGGTTTTGCAAATAATTCTTGATGTTCTGAAGGTCATCGGCGGCTGGGACAGTCCAACGGATGCGCATGGGACGAACGCGCGTCAGTGCTTGAACATGGCTTCAAGGCGGGCGTCCATTTGGTGGCGATCTGCGCAATCTGCGCTTGCTGCTCGGGCGTGAAGTGTACTTCCATCGTTTTCAGGGTACGAAAAAACATCGCCTGCCTGCAAGTGAAATGGCGTCGTATAGAACCCCTAGATTGATACGACCGTGAAATCCCACCTTTCGAAAAGCGCGAAAGGTGGGGCACCCGGCAAGCGTCCTTGATGCTCTAGAGGTCACCTTTTTTATTGCCCGCAAAGTCCAGATATCTTAGTCAGTGACAGCCACTGAAACCCCGGTACTTCTCTTTACGAATGTCCTGTTTTGCGTTGCGTGAGCCAAGGCTTCGCCTCTGCCGCATTTGTGGAAGTTCTTTCTGGCAAGGGCAGTCGTCTACGCGACATTTTAAGTCCGGGCCGACGAGCGGACCGAGATGGCCGCCTGCGCGGCTTCTTCGCCGCCTCAGGATTGTTGTCATCCCGTTTCTTCTGCCGGGCCCACAGCACCTTCGCACACGCCGCCGCTGTTACGTGAGTATATTTGTCAAAACTCCACGAGCAGCGTGCAGGTATATTTATCAAACCGTCGGGGTAGACCATCAGGGTGACCCCGTCTACTTCCGCGAAAAGGACGCCACGACTTTCACTAGCGTTGCTTTCATTCCAGTCTAGTTTCCTGTTGCCGCCCCGCCTCCTTATCTCGTTTTCATATTCTCCGATTGTGTTGGCTTGTTGGCTATTCATGATTTCCATCGCTCCTCACGAGGCTGGTGATTCTAGCAAGCTGTCGGCGGGCCTCAGAATAGGTTTGTCTCCAGCGAAGCGACGAATTGAATCCCGGGCACAATTTTTCCGATGAGCCTTTTGTCATTCGTCAAGAAGAGATCGGTGTCAGCTTGAGCGGCGGATGCCAGATGGATTGCATCTGCCGGAGTAACGCCCGGAATTGCACGGATGCGCGCATAATGGCCGGCAGTCTCCAGTGTGAATGGTATGACCTCTGCCACCGCGTCTTGCAACAAGCGACGGGTATCGTCCGCCAACTGGGGAGTGCCTTTGCGATAGGCCCCAGCTAACACTTCTCCGAAGGTAAAGGCGCCTGTAATCAATTGATCGTGGCGCTGTTCCATGCGAGAGCGAATCGCGTCCACGCGTCGCGCATACTGCGGATGATCTTCCAGCCAGTATATGAAGAGCATCGTGTCCCAATAGACGCGGCTCACTCGTCCTCCTTGGTCGGGTAGAAGTTCTTCCTCTCATCTCGAAGATAGGCTTCGCCACCACCAAGTTCGGCGAAAACGCCTTTCAGCGCGCCTCGCAAACGCTTCCAGGAATCGTGCTCGTGCGGGGAGGACGGTTTGGTACCGGCGAACTCGTAGGTGTATACGACGGTCGTGCTTTGGCCTGACTTTGGGCCGCTTTTCTCTACCAGTTTCAAGCCGTTGCTCTCTAGAAACTCACGGGTCTGCAAGGCGTTGCAAGCTGCAGGAACAAGGCCGGTCAGTTTCATCTCTCGAACGACATCACCGACTCGGATCGAAAAACGCTTTTCTTTCCGTTGGCGTGCCGGTAAGACATATCTTTCTCTCCCGAAACCACGGATTCTGTCAGCGTGTTTCATTCTGCATACCCTCTTTTGATCTCAATAGAATAGCTTAGCATACAAGCAATGGAATAGCTAGCAATTCCCAGAAAAGGGATTATCCTAACCAACATTCGGAGAAACGGCTCCCGACCTGGCGTGGAGCCGCATCCTCTTCTCCTCCAATCGCATCTAAACCTTGACAACGGTTCGCTCAGGTTATAGTATGGCCGGAGCCGTAATCATTACGGTATTGATTATAAAGCACTTGTCTAGAATTTTGACGAGGTTGGAGGATGGATTATGAGCAAGATCATTGGAATTGACTTGGGGACTACGAACTCCTGCGTGGCGGTTATGGAGGGGGGAGAGCCCAAGGTTATCCCGAATGAAGAAGGTGGTCGGACTACGCCTTCGGTGGTGGGATTTACCAAGACCGGGGAACGGCTGGTGGGGCAAGTCGCCAAGCGGCAGGCCATTACCAATCCGGAGAACACGGTGTATTCGATCAAGCGCTTTATGGGACGGCGCTATGACGAGGTCAGCGAAGAACTGAAGATGGTCCCATATAAGGTAGTGCGGCAGGGCGACAACGTGGCTGTGGTGGCGCAGGGGAAGGAATACACTCCGCCGGAGATTTCGGCGATGATCCTGCAGAAGCTGAAGAAGGCGGCGGAAGATTATCTCGGAGAAAAAGTGACCGAGGCGGTAATCACGGTGCCGGCGTATTTTAACGATGCGCAGCGGCAGGCGACGAAAGATGCGGGAAAGATTGCCGGGCTCGACGTGAAGAGAATCATCAACGAGCCGACGGCGGCGGCACTTGCTTACGGACTCGACAAGGGCAAGGACGAGACGATTGCCGTGTATGACTTTGGCGGCGGCACGTTCGACATTTCGATTCTGGAAGTGGGCGAAGGCGTGATCGAAGTGAAAGCCACCAATGGCGACACGCACCTGGGCGGCGACAACATCGATCAGCGGCTGGTGGATTGGCTGATTGACGAGTTCAAGAAAGATGAAGGACTCGACCTGCGCGGCAAGGGCAATGAGATGGCTTTGCAGCGTCTGAGGGATGCAGCGGAGCGCGCGAAGATCGAGCTTTCAACCACGATGGAGACGGAGATCAATCTGCCATTTATTACGGCGGACGCTTCGGGTCCGAAGCACCTGGTGAAGAAGCTGACGCGGGCGAAGCTGGAATCGATGGTCGAAGACATTTTGCAGCGCTCGGTGGGACCGTCGAAACAGTGCATGAAAGACGCCGGCGTGGACGCTTCGAAGATCAACGAAGTGGTGCTGGTGGGCGGGCAGACGAGAATGCCGCGCATCCAGGCGATTGTAAAAGAATTGTTTGGACGCGAAGGACACAAGGGCGTGAATCCGGATGAAGTCGTGGCGGTAGGCGCGGCGATTCAGGGTGGAGTGCTCAAGGGCGAAGTGAAGGACCTGTTGCTGCTGGATGTGACTCCGCT
>PMSZ01000148.1 GCA_003168235.1 Acidobacteriaceae bacterium | reverse complement strand
CAGTCTGCTCCTGCTGCTCTTCAGCCTTTTGCCAACTGGAATTGGGGTTGTATTCCTTCATGTTCTTGGCGACAACATCGGTCCTCTTACCAAGATCTTTCTCGTAAACAACCCCGTCCTGGTTAACAATGAATGTCATCACGCCGGACGATCTGTACACCGCCGGATAGGCCACGAAAGCAAATCCGCCGGTCATTTTGCCGTTTACTACGTAACTCTTCGCGCCACTTGGACCGTTTTTCCCCTGACGAGTCAGGATGTGAAAATAGTATCCCTNNTCCGCGGCTTTCCAATAGAGGCCGTTGTGCTGCCCTTCATCACTGAAGATTTTCTCGGCGTACTCGTCGTGCTGTGCGGAGTAGTATTCCTTTTGCGACGCGACCAGTTCCTGGCAAACGCGAATAGACGATATTTCGTTCTGGCCGATTCGCCTGTACAAAATCTCTTTCTTGCCCGCCTCGGTGTCGAAATACCACGAATCTCCGTGCTTCACGAGCGGTATCGGCGTGGGCCAGTTCTCCGCTCCGATGTATAAGGTGCTGGTTCCATCCGGTTCTTTCACCAAACGGTGCATTTCCTGATATTTCTCTACAAAATTAGCGCGGCTGTTGGCGTCCTCGGTTTCGTCACCTGACGAGACGATTTGCTTCCCGTCTGGTCCGAGGATATTGAGCATCGTTTTTTCGTCGTTACCCTGCGCTGCCGCCACCAATGCGTGGCTCGCGTCTTCTGGCGATGAAAATGTTTTCTGGCCCGGTTGCTGCGCCAGGGAACGCGTAGGTAGGCACATCGTCAAAACGATCGTGACCGCCACCAGTTTAGAAAGATTGGCCCAATCAATTTTGTCGAAGTTCAGCGTCGTTCGTCGCATATGGCTTCTCTCCATTTCTAACTTTTACAAACTACCCCGAAAATAAAGGGACCTCCGACTTAATGATGCCCGCCACCGCCGTGACCTGCGCCACCGCCGCGACCTCCGCCACCGAAACCGCGCGAGCCGCCGCCCATACTGGCGCTTCCGCGAGAGGAGTAACTTCTCGCCTGTCCGCCGCGCTGGTAGCCGCTGAATGCGCCCGAACGAACGCCGCTCTGTCCGCGCGGTGCAGCGTATCCTCGTGCCGCCCGAGTGTTTCCGTTAAAAGCTCTGCCGCTCGCGCCAGAACGGGCGTTTTCTCCGCCGCGTTCGCCGTTAAATCCGCCGCGAGCGTTCGATCCACCTCGGTTACCGTTCGACCCGCGTTGCACGTTCCTGGCTACGCCCCCCTCGCCGCCTCCTCGGTAGTAGCTGTTACGGTTGTAAAACGTGCTGCTGCGGGAGTAGTACCTGCCGCCGCCGTACATTCCATATCCGCCGCGCCAGTTCATTCCCCAATTACCCCAGCCCCATCCATAACCGCCGTACCAGCCAATGCCGAACCCCATTCCGAACGAGAGGTAAGGGCCGCCAAACCAGATTCCGGGATACGGATACCACCCACCCCATGCATCGATGGGATCTCCATACGCCAGCCAGGGATCGTACGCGGGGACGTAAACGACCTCGGGGTTTGTGGGCGCAATGCTGATGTCAGAGTCTTGCGTCGCCACCGTTTGCTGCGGCGTGGTCTTAAGATTGCCCGCTTCTTGCGCCCGCCGGCGCATCACTTGTACCGCATTCATAACGTCCGCTTGCTGGTTGTAGTATGCGTCGCCTAGAGACGATGCCCAGGAGAGATTCTTGTCCATATTTCCCAGGACGGATGGAAATGCGGCGAGAGCCTTGACGCTCGGGTCCCAGGGTTGTTGGTCCACTGCCTTACCCAAATCGGCACCCTTCAAATCAGGATGCGCTTGCACCCACCGGTCAGCCTCGACGACCTGGTCGGGAAAGGTCGACGCCGCCAAAATCTGCGCCACCAGCGAATCCGGATACAGCGCAATCGGCGCGACCAACTGCTGCAACTGATCGGGAGTCTGTTGGGCATAGGACGGCGCCTGCGCACCCTGCTGGCCTTGGGACGGCGTCGTGGCCTGCGCGCCTTGGTCTTGATCAGCAAACAAATTTCGAGGCCAAGCCACGAAGCACAGAACTAACGACAAGAGACAAACCAGACTCCGATTGCCCAATCGAAACCGTGAAAAGCCTACGACATTCTTGGAAATGTTCATGTTCCTGAACCTCCTCCACACTTTCATTAGTTCGAGTGGCGCGAAATTCTCGGTGCGCTGTCACGGTCGCGTTGTTCAATTCGACCCCGGATACCTCTCCCTTACTTCGGCACACATCCCGAACCCATCGAAGAAGCTGCCTTCGAGAACGCCTATATCCTCATTTATGAAAAGCAAATCGGTTCTAAGCGGGAACTGCTCCAGCTACTTGAGCAGACCTATGCTTGGTTGCGACGTGCCAGGGTTCTTCGTGTCAACAATTGCGGATGACCGGCTTGTTTTCGCGATTCAGATCGTTGGACTGTTCAATGATCTCCGCTTCTCTAGCTTTCTGACGACTCGTAATCTCTCCTCTTTTACTTGGGCTTGTCGTTGCTTACGAGTATGTCCGATTTCGGTTTCGCATTGTGGTCAGTTTTGTACACTCTGAAAATAAACGATACGGAGACTCCATCGGCTGGCCTGCGTTGCGGAGACTCGTTCTTTCGAACTTCTGATCTTTGCAAGTTGGAATGTTAGTTTCCCCGCCGCCGGGCGAACTGTACAAAATTGCTCAGTCCTCACTTTGTTCTGAGAAGCTACTCATTCGAATCAGACTGTTCGTAGCCGCGGAACTTTGCCAACACCTCACTTGCACCAATCCACTTATTGCGAACCTTTGAGATAGAGCTAAAGTGGACAGCTTGGAAGTCGTCGGTTCTGCCACACTCTGGCTATGACAACGAAAACGATTCCGGCATACCTAGAAGACGAGCGCCAAAAAGACTGCGACGCTCAGCTGCGAATGGAAGCAGAAGCTGCGCGTATCCAGCCGCTGAACCATGGCCACCATCGCACTGCGAAACAGCCCAAGCTGGAATCGCCATCTGTGGTTAGAACCGCACCCAAAGTGAGAAAGACTGCGGTACAAGCCCGGAGAAAACCGCGTGCCGCGCGAAATATGGCGACGAAAGCCCGCAAGGCGTCGTGAACCACGCTAGGCTCGCAGGTGGGATTAGCGACGAGGCCCAGACACGAGCCAAGATTGTCGCCGGTCTGCCAAACAGCGGTCGCGTGGAAAGACCAGCCCTGCTGATGCACTAACGTGCCCAAATCGATGTCCACGGCCCCCCGGACGCGGTTATAACTTGCAAATCGCTCGCTCTGCTGACTCTTGATGTTCCATAGGGAATCGCTGATAGAGTGCAAATCGAGTTTCACTCCACGCTCTAACAGACGCGTTCGTACTCCTCCCCACTCTCCGAAGAGGTAGCCCTTGGTATTCTCCGCCGTTTCGTGAGCGTCTGGACCGGCAAGCGTTTCCTCTTGCAAGATCTGCGAATAAACCGGGACCGCGCATAGACAAAGACTGGTACACCACAGAAACGTAAACCTCAGACGCCTCCCATACATGCGGAACCTTCCTGTGGCCCCTGATCGCGAATCCGGGAGTTTCGAATTGAATCCAAACCAACCCGATCTTGAGGATTATTGGACCTGAAGACTGTGCTATTGAACGAAGCGCTTTCCCCTGGTGGGCAACCCACCTCAGAATCTTCTGCCGTTGATTTGCATTTCGTATGGAGACAAACAAATGTTGAGAGCCTTTTTCACCGTGACCTGCCCTGCGATGAGACACCAGGGAACCGCAATCCTGGCCCGCGCGATCGTCGGCCTAGCCTGAAGGGCCAACAACACGCCGACGGAAAACTCAGCTTAGATTGAAAGCCGTGTTTACGACGCCGACGTGAGAGAACGCCTGAGGAAAATTGCCTAGCAGACGTTTTGCGACGGGATCATATTCTTCGGAAAGGAGCCCGACATCGTTACGAATATCCAGCGGGCGGTCAAATCTACGGGTTGCATCTTAAATGACGGGCTCGTCATTAGAACATGTAGTTTCTTGCGGGCACTGTCCCCGATTGCTCAGTCAGCGAAAGGTTCAAGCGTCAGAATCCTATTTAGGAGCACAAAAGTATGTCCAAAGAAGCAAAACAATCCGACAAGAGCGACACGAAGGTCGAAGTCTCTCCGCAGAGAGCGCTGCCGGTCTTAAGCATACCCGGCGGCACTCAAACGGACTCGGAGCTGGCCGACAAGCATCGAAAAGACGCGAACGTCGAAGTCTCTCCAGAGGGAGCACTCCCAGTGATAAGCGTCCCGGGCGGTTCGCGATTGTAAATTCAGCGAAAGGTGGCACGAACGAGAAGCTCTCCGGGCAACGTGAACAAAGCGAACAACCTGCAATGCAGTCGTTCCAGTCGTGAGAATACTAGCCTAAAAGCACAAACAGTTGCAGTGCTCACTATTGACCAGTAATGGCCCGTTAGTAACGCCTAGAATTTTGTCTGAGGCCGCCGCTGTAATCAGCAGAAAAGCAAATGCGACGAGTCAAATCTAGCTCGCACTGATGTGCGTTGGAGTGATTTGCACTGTGGAAACGCTGCTCTGAGCGAGCGTTGCTTTTAACGAGTTCAAACTTGAATCTTGAATGGAGATAACCATGTTGAAACGTATTTTGGCCGTAACAATTCTGATGGCGCTTGCAAGTCTAACCGCTGTCGCCTCGGACCGCGAAGATGATGTGAATCGTACCCAAAAAGCTGCCCAGGTCTTCAGGGAGATCATGAACACCCCGGATCAGGGCATCCCTTCGAATCTTCTGGAATCGGCAAAGTGTATTGCCATCATTCCAGGGGACAAAAAGTTTGCCTTCGTATTCGGTGGCAGCTATGGCAGGGGAATAGCAACCTGTCGCACCGGGCGTGGCTGGAGCGCTCCCATGTTTGTGGCCATCGATGGCGGGAGTGTGGGATATCAGATCGGCGGCTCGTCCACCGACCTCGTGATGCTCTTCATGAACGATCACGCCCTGCAAAGCCTGATGAGCGACAAATTCAAGCTTGGGGCAGATGCTTCTGTAGCAGCCGGACCCGTGGGCCGAAATGCCGCAGCTGGCACTGACCTAAAATTGAATGCAGAGATCCTGTCTTACTCGCGTTCCAAAGGAGTTTTTGCCGGGGTGAGCCTGGATGGCGCCGTAATGCAAGCCGACAAGAGTGGAGACAGATCCATGTATGGCGACGATGTAAACCGCCATGAAATTCTTGACGGCAAAGTTGCAGTGCCTGCATCGGCTCGAGAGTTGGTAGAAGAGCTTGGCGGATACGCCCATGTGGCTAAGGCTGAATAACGCCCCCAGGCGAAGATGATCGTTTGCAGGTTTCCGGAAGGAGGTCTGCAGAAGTGAAATGGTTTGGGCGACTGCTCATTTAGTGCAGGCGTCCAAACCCTCGCTCTGTGTTCCAGATTTAACAGACTTCGCCGGCAAGACGATAGACCATCGAGCCATCGAGAAGAGGTGTTTGAAATGAAAAGAAACAGATCATTTCCATCTTTAATATTCGTTGTGGTTCTGGGCATTGGCGCTGCGTTGGCGTATGCCATGCACAGGGCGTCAGCTGACTTTGCAGCCATCGGAATTCTTGCCGTCGCGGTTGTTCTTGCTTACGCCGTCTCTTCGGCAATTCAGGTGGCAGATCAATGGAGCAAGGCAGTCGTCCTGCGGTTAGGAAAGTTCCGTTCCCTTGAAGGACCGGGAGTGTTTCTGATTTTTCCCCTCATCGAAACCATTCCTTACTGGCTCGACACTCGCGTGCTCACCAGTTCCTTCAAGGCGGAAAAAACGCTGACCAAAGATACGGTGCCGGTGGATGTGGATGCGGTGTTGTTTTGGAAGATTGTGGATCCCAAGAAAGCGGCTCTGGATGTGGCTGACTATCAAAGCGCGATCAATTGGGCCTCCCAAACTGCCCTGCGGGATGTGATTGGCAAGACCGTGCTTGCGGAAATGCTCGAAGGCAGGGACAAGATCAGCGGGGTCTTACAGAAGATTATCGATGAGCGCACCGAACCGTGGGGAATCAATGTGATCTCGGTGGAAGTGAAAGATGTGTTGATTCCTCCGGCTTTGGAGAACGCAATGTCGATGCAAGCCCAAGCCGAGCGCGAACGTCAGGCCCGCGTCATTCTTGGAGATTCGGAGCGGCAGGTGGCGGAGAAATTCGTCGAAGCCGCCAGGACCTATGCCAACGACCCAGTCGCTTTTCATTTGAGGGGCATGAACATGCTGTATGAAGGGTTGAAGCAAAATTCTACGATCGTCATTGTTCCCAGTTCCGCCATCGAAACGATGCAGTTAGGTGGTCTGGCGGGAATGACGGCGCTGACCATGGGATTGGGCCAAGAACGCAGGGACAAAGAAAAAGAAAGCGAAGTCAACACCAACGGGAACCACAATGGCGCCAAGCAATTGACTTCTGTCTAGTGTTTCCAACTTTGGTGACAAATTAGATTGGTGGAGGCCAATATGACAAAAACTGCAGTGGGTTTGTTTGAGAATTCAGGGTTGGCCGACGAAGTTGTTCGCGATCTCGAAGCCACAGGCTTCCTTCGAACGGACGTCCGCATTTTGAAAGAGCCGCTGGAGATGGCAGGGAGCGGACTCATGAGCACGCCACACACTGACTTTGAAGTGGAGTTGACTCGTGATCTCACGGCTTTCGGGCTCCTCGAAGGGGACGCGGAAGCTTATGTTCAAGGAGTACGTCGCGGAGGCGTCATGGTTTTTGCGACAGGTCTGGGGAAAAAGGCGGACACGGCTACCGAGATTATGAACCGGCACGGTGCTGTCGAGTTAGAAGAGATCAGCGCTCTGCGGCCGGAACTACCTAGCGCCGACCACGGTGAACAGCCTCCCGTCCACGATCTTTCCGTCCAAACTGGAAGGTTCCGCTCGCCGGGCTCCGGCGCTCGCTTGTTCGTGTGGTAGAAAAACATACAGACGATAAGCAGGAGGCGGCCTGATGGCGGATTTCCAGTCTGACGCCTTTGTGTTTTTCGGCGCCACCGGCGATCTCGCGCACAAACAGATCTTTCCGTCGCTGCAGGGCTTGATTCGCGATGAAGGGTTCAATCTGCCAATCGTCGGCGTGGCCAAAGCAGGTTGGAATCTTGATCAACTTAAAGCGCGCGCCAAGGACAGCCTCGAAAAATTCGGTGGCCTGGACCAGGATGCGTTCAACAAACTGACCGGCCTTTTGCGCTACGTGGACGGCGACTACAACGATCCGAACACTTTCGCCCAACTGCGTAAAGAGTTGGGCTCGGCGAAACAACCGCTGCATTACTTTGCGATTCCACCCAG
>PMSZ01000346.1 GCA_003168235.1 Acidobacteriaceae bacterium | reverse complement strand
TTACTCTTGTGTGCGTGTCGGAAGAGCGCTCATTATCGGGGTCGTTCGAGGAGTTGGCCATGCCGCTGTTTGAGCGGCTTTATAACTTTGCCCACTGGCTGACACAAGACCGGCAGGAAGCCGAGGACCTGGTGCAGGAAACATACGCGAAGGCTCTTAAGGGATTCGGCTCGTTCCGGCCGGGCACCAACTTCCGCGCCTGGATCTACCAGATTCTTCGTAACACGTTCCTCACCTCTCGCACCGGGCTGAAGTCGACCGCGACCGTGCCGCTCGAACTGGAAAGCGACCAGGAGAGCCTTCCCGCCGTCAATGAAACGCCGGAGAGCATCCTGCTCCAGCGCTCGGACCGGCAGCTCGTACAAGAGGCGCTGGGCCAATTGCCCGTGCCTTATCGCGAAGTGCTGCTCCTCTGTGAATTTGAGGAAATGTCGTATCAGGAGATTTCTGCAACTCTTGCCATCCCGATGGGCACAGTGATGTCGCGTTTGTCCCGCGCACGCCGGGCTCTACGCGATGCTGTGCAACAATTGCAAGGGACTGAATAAAGGTCACTGGAATCATGGCCTGCGAGCCTTGGACTGAAAAACTCGATGCCTATCTCGACGGCGAGATGCCCGCCAGCGAGGCGCGCGCCCTGGCTGAACATTTGCGCGGATGCGCCGCCTGCGCCGCAGAAGGCCTGCGCAAAGTTCAGCTGAAACGTGCGGTTCAGGCCGCCGGCCAGAGGTTTATGCCGGACCCCGCCTTTCGGGCGCGCATGCAAGATCGCATCGCGGGGCGAAGGCCGTTTTTTTGGAGTCTTCGATGGTTTCCCATTCTGGCAACCGCCGCCGTGATGCTGCTTGCTGGTGCGCTTTTTCTGACTCTCAACCGGAGCCAACAGCCGCTCATCAGCGAACTGGTGGATCAACATGTAGCAACCCTTGCCAGCCTGAACCCGGTTGACGTTATTTCCACCGACCGGCACACCGTGAAACCATGGTTTGCGGGCAAGATTCCCTTCACCTTCAACCTGCCCGAACTGCAAGGGTCGCCTTTCATCCTGGTAGGCGGAAAGGTCAGCTATCTCGGCCAGTCTCCTGGTGCAGAACTCATTTTTCGCCTCCGCCAGCACCAGATTTCGGTCTTCATTTTCCAGGATCGGGGACTGCGAGACGCACGCGAGAATAAAGCTGTGGGGACCGCACTGTCGGTTGAAGTCCGGGCCTGGCACCACAATGGCCTTCGCTACTTCGTGATCGGCGACGCCAGCGCTCAGGACTTAGACAAGCTGAGCGAACTGATTAAGGCGGCTGGCTGAGAGATCGTCCGCTCCGATCCGTGGACGTGTGGCAAAGCCTAAAAGCAGCCGGTCGGTGCGAAACACTTCAGTGTTAAACTCAAAAAACTAGTTTCGGTCCCGCTTGACGACTCGGCCAGGCTTCGCGCCTATGTGCTCTCCGTTCTGAACCACCTCCACGCCGTTGACGAAAACTTCCGAGACTCCGGTTGCGAATTGGCGAGGCTTCTCAAAAGTGGCGTGGTCCAGGATGGTGTTTGGATCGAAGACAGCAATGTCCGCAAAGTATCCCTGCCGCAGCAGACCGCGATGGGCAATGCCGAGGTTGGATGCCGGAAGACTGGTCATCCTGCGAACGGCTTCCGTCACGGTCATGAGCTTTTCATCGCGGACATAACGGGCATAGACGCGAGCAAAATTTCCGAACGCACGCGGATGCGCGCTGAATTTTAGGAAGACCCCATCGACGCCCTCGGGGTCAGCGTCCGCACCAAAACTCACCCAGGGAAGCACGATCTGTTTGCGGATATTCTCCTCGCTCATCAGGAAATAAACCGTCTCGATGCGTGAATCGTCCTCGATCACCAGATCCATCGCGGTATCTTCCGGGGTGGAGTGGCGCATGCTGGCGACTTCAGCCAGCGTCTTGCCGGTCAATGGCTTAAGTTGTTCGCTGTTGAATCCGATCAGGAGCACGTTGTCCGGCGATCCCGCTGCGGGCAGTAGGTTGTCATACTTGTCGCTCGACAACATCTCCTGCTTAACTCGTTTCCGGATGGCTGGATCTTGCAGCCGCTTGCGCCATGCTTCGAGGCCACCTTCCTGGACCCACGGCGGCATGGCTGCATCGAGGCCGGTCGCTCCCGCAGTGTACGTGTACATGTCCGCGGTGATCGCAAGGCCCTCGCCGCGGGCTGCCTCGACCTTCTGAATTACTTCCGGGAGATGGCTCCAGTTTTTTGCACCGGCAACTTTCAGGTGGTAGATCTCGGCCGGCACTCGCGCCTGGCGGGCGATGCTGATTAATTCATCGACAGCCTCCAGTTCATGATCGCCTTCGTTGCGCATGTGCGAAATGTAAATGCCCTTATGTTTGGCGACCACTTCAGCGAGCGCGACCAGTTCATCGGTTTTGGCATAGTTACCCGGCGCATAAATCAGAGCCGAGGCGACACCGAGCGCGCCTTCCTGCATTGCCTGGTCCGTCAACGCGCGCATCTGGTCGAGTTCGACGGGCGTGGGCGCCCGGTTGGCGCGGCCGAGCACGTACACCCGTGGCGTCGCGGCGCCAATGAAGGATGCGACATTGGGCGAGATGCCGTGCCGCTCCAGAGCCTGGAGCCCCTCGTTGAGTGTGTGCCAGTTGATGTCGTACTTGATGTCGCGCTGCTCGCGCAGTTCCTCGGCCCGCATGTCGTCGTTGAGAGGGCCCATGGACTCGCCTTCGCCGAAGATCTCGAGCGTGACGCCCTGCAGTAGATCGCTCAGACCGCGGCCGTCGGCAAAGAGTCCGTCCGGCCCTGACATGAGGTTGATAAATCCGGGGGCAATGATCTGGCCGTGGACATCGATATCAATGCGCCCGTGATCCGCGGAAACATCGCCGATCTGAGCGATCTTGTCGCCGCTGAGGGCGACACCCCCGGCGGTACAAGGGGAGCCCGTACCGTCGCAGATAAGACCGTTCCTTAAGACGACATCAAAGTTACGGGAGCAGGAAATCAGTGGTAGAGAGATTGCCATCAGGAGAAGAATTCGGCGCATGGTTTGAAATGGTATCTCAAGTGCACTGGTACGTTTCATGAGAGTTCTTCCGAATCTTAATTCTTGAAGTCAAAGATCGGGTGTGCCCCACACTTGTATGAGTGGCCTAGCTCGGCGATATAAATATCGTTCGCTTTTGCAAAGATCAACTTCCCGTTGGGCGCC
>PMSZ01000426.1 GCA_003168235.1 Acidobacteriaceae bacterium | reverse complement strand
GCATCGAGTGGGCGAACCAGTCGATGAAGGTCTTGCAGATTATCCGCAAGGAATTCATCAAGAACCAGCCGCTCAAAGGAATCCGCGTTTCCGCCTGTCTGCACGTGACGGCCGAGACCGCAAATTTGATGATCGCGCTGCGCGATGGCGGCGCCGACGTGGCGCTGTGCGCGTCGAACCCGCTTTCGACTCAGGACGATGTTGCTGCCAGCCTGGTGCGCGACTACAACATTCCCGTCTTCGCCATCAAGGGCGAGGACAACGAGAGCTACTATTCGCACATCATGGCGGCGATCGATCACAAACCACAGTTCACCATGGATGACGGCGCCGACCTCGTCTCCATTCTGCACACCAAACGCAAGGCGGAACTGGCGAACGTTATCGGCGGTACCGAAGAAACGACCACCGGTGTCATTCGTCTGCGCGCCATGGCGAAAGAAGGCGTGCTGCCCTATCCGATCATCGCCGTCAACGACGCCGACACCAAGCACCTGTTTGACAATCGTTACGGCACCGGACAATCGACCATTGACGGCATCATCCGCGCCACCAATTTTCTGTTAGCGGGTTCGAAGTTCGTGGTCGCGGGCTACGGCTGGTGCGGACGCGGTCTGGCTTCACGCGCTCGCGGCGCTGGCGCCGAAGTCATCATTACCGAAATCGATCCGACCAAAGCGCTCGAAGCCGTCATGGATGGTTTCCGCGTGATGAGCATGGAAGAAGCCGCCAAGATCGGCGACGTTTTCTGCACGGTCACCGGCAACAAGAACGTCCTCGCCAAGCAGCACTTTGAGCTGATGAAAGATGGCGCCATCATTTCGAACTCGGGACACTTCAACGTAGAAATCGACATCCCGTCGCTCGAAAAACTGTCGTCGTCGAAGCGGGCTACGCGCAACTTCGTCGATGAGTACACGATGAAAGATGGCCGCCGCATCAACCTTCTCGGCGAAGGCCGCCTCATCAATCTGGCAGCTGCCGAAGGCCATCCGGCATCGGTGATGGATATGAGTTTTGCCGACCAGGCGCTTTCGGGCGACTATATGGTGAAAAACCACGCGTCGCTCGAGAAGAAGGTTTATACAGTTCCGGTCGAACTCGACAAGCGCGTGGCCAAGTTGAAGCTGGAATCGCTGGGCATCAAGATTGACCGGCTGACTTCAGAGCAGGAAGAGTATCTGGCGAGCTGGAGCGAAGGGACGTAGGAGCAAGGTGTCAGGTGTCAGGTGTCAGGTCTTCGGTAGGGGCGGAAATCAGCCGCCCCTTTTCGTTTCGGTTATCTTCGTTGGGGCCCGCCTGTTGGTATCGCACGCTCAATCGTAGACCGCGCTCTTTTCGCCTCACAAATCTTCGCGGCGGGCTCAATTTTCCTGCGGCCTGGCCGATGAACCGAAAAGAGGGATGCGCGTGGCGGCGAACTCCAAAGTGCTCTTGGTGGAGGACAGCAAATTTCTGCGGATGGCGAATGAGCGCGCTTTGACCAAAGCAGGCTACCAGGTCAGCACCGCAGTCGATGGCGAGGAAGCCTTGCAGGTCGCCAACGACACACTGCCCGACATCATCCTGCTCGACATGCTGCTGCCCAAGCTCAGCGGCCCGGAAGTCCTCAAAGCTCTGAAAGCAAATCCCGCCACCATGCACATTCCTGTCATTGTGCTGACCAGTTTGTCGCAGAAAAACGAAGAAAAACTCCTTAGCGAAGGCGCCGTCGCGTACTACGAAAAATCCGCTCTGGAGCTCGACAAGAGCTCCGATCGCCTGGCAGACACCATCGAAGCGGTGTTGGAACGGATCGAATCGGCAAGAAAACACCCTCATGGTTCGAGAGCGTCAGCCGCCACGAACGGCCGCTGACGACGAAACAATCTCTGGCCTGACAATCGCTGGCACGACAATCGCTGGGCGAGAAATTCCACCCGCGGCGCTAGAATGAAATGCATGTACCACTACAATCCCACGACCGCGCTGGAAGAACTGACTGAAGACGCTACCCTGCCCAATCCCGTCCACGTGCGCGACATGATGTTGCGGCGCAAGCTCACGGCCGAGCAGTCGCTGGAGCTGAACCGGGTCTTCGTCGAATATCAGAAGTTTTTCGGCGAGGCGCAGAAACTGGGGAAGGAAATTCTGAAGCGGCTGGCGGCGTAGTTCGCGCCGTCGTGTTGCGGAGATCAGTTCAGGCCTTACCGTTAATCTTGGCCCACCACCAGCGGACGCCCACAAGTAGAAAGCGCCAGTCCTGGAAAAATTCCGGCGGCTTGCCTTCGAAGGCGTGGCCGATGAACTGGAAAATCCATCCGATCAGGAACAGCGCGGCACCGAACAGCCACAGGCGATGAACGAAGATGCTGGCAATAAAGACCGGCACGGATAGCAGAATGGTGGGAATGCCCAGCGTGTGACAGATGCGGTTCACCGGATGCTGGTGACTGGACCCGTATTGCGCGATCCACTGCTCGTTCGTGCGTCCGCCTAACACGCGGAAATCATAGCACGATACAAAAGAAAAACGGCTGGCATAAGCCAGCCGTTCCTCAGTTGGAAGGCGCGATTCGAAAGCGTGATTCGCGGGCCGCCGGTTAGCGGCCGCCGCGGAATCCGCCGCCGCGGACTGTGCCGCGGGTCGCTGGACCACGCGCCACGTAGCCACGTCCGGCATAGCCGCGTCCTGCATACCCACGACCTTCATACCCGCGACCGGCGAAACCGCCAGCGAACGGGCGTCCCGGGTAAACTGGATGTCCCCAACCGTGGTACCAGGGGCCGGCTCCGATAAAGATTCCATTTGCGAACCAGCTCGGACCGTAGTAACCGTAGGGCGCGCAAGTGTACGGATAGTCTGGATAATATCCGTAAGAGCAGACTGGAGCAGCGGCTACATAGCCGCCGCCGACGCCAATCCCGACTCCCACCGTGACCGCAGCCTGCGAATATGCAAGCGGCATGGCCAGTAACGCGAGCAGTGCTACATATCTCAAGTATTTCATTGTGGATCCCCCTTTTTCTTGCTGCCCGGCGATTCGTTTTAAGCACTTCCTGTAACGATTCGCTGAAGCGAAGCGCCTTCAGTTTTTCTTTGACAGCGCCTACGAATATGAACTCGGATGGGCCGAAAAAGTTGCGGAAAAGGAAGTGGCTGATTTCAACCATCCTGCGTGAAATCAGCCACTTGCGGCGAAACACCTGAGCAGGCATTGAGCGAAGGCAGCGCATCTGCGACAGAAACCAAAGGCAATGCCGAAGAGGCGACTGGTCTTTCCCAGTAACTGCACTGCTGTGTCGTGTCTACGTCCTTCGGAAACCTATTCTCTGCCGGGAGTCTCTGCGAATATGGGGTTTTGGAGGAGCTATCCCTTGGGATTCATGCCCGGTTTGACCGCGATTGCCCTGCTTTTGGCGCAAAAAGCTGGAGCCACGACCGCGATCCTGAGTTACTCCATTGCATTGCAACCCAGCGCATCGCAACCCAAGCTTCTGCTCTTGCTCGGGAGCGGCTTTTATGCCCTCGCCAGCCTGATTCGGCTTCTCGACCGTTCGGAAATTTCTCCTCTGCCAAAAAGCACCTCGATGGTCGTCTTAGTCGACCCCGAAACCATCCCAGAGTGTTTGTCCGCGCCTGAAGGCGACTGAACCGACCGGCGTGATCCGGAAGGATTCGTATAGTTCTCGCTCTGGACCCGCACTTTCTCGCCAGGGAAAGCTTCGATTCATCATTTACAATTTAGGATTCTTCATCGATTGGAAACCATACTCATGCACCGATGGTCTGAACTCTTTATTCCCACGCTTCGCGAGGCTCCAGCCGACGCCGAAGTTGCCAGCCACAAGCTGCTCGTCCGCGCCGGATACATTCGGCAACTGGGCGCGGGCATCTACTCGTTTCTGTTTTTAGGCAATCGCTCGACGCAGAAGATCATGCGCATCGTCCGCGAAGAAATGGACAAAATCGGACAGGAGTTTTACCTGCCTGCGCTGAATCCGCGGGAAATCTGGGAGGCGAGTGGCCGCTGGACGGTGATGGGCGATAACATGTTTCGCCTCAAAGACCGCAAGGGGGCCGACCTTTGTCTCGGCATGACGCATGAAGAAGTGATGACCGATATCGCCCGCAAGGAACTGCGCAGCTACAAGCAACTGCCACAGATCTGGTATCAGATCCAGACCAAGTTTCGCGACGAGCCTCGCCCCAAGTCGGGACTGCTGCGGGTGCGTCAGTTCATCATGAAAGACGCTTATTCGTTCGATATCGATGCCGCTGGACTCGATGTTTCTTATCAGAAGCATTACGACACTTATTGCCGCATTTTCGATCGCTGCGGTCTGAAGTACATGGTGATCGACGCGCACTCGGGAGCGATGGGCGGATCGCAGTCGCAGGAGTTCATGGTGCGGACTCCGGCGGGCGAGGATCTGGTGGTGAGCTGCGAGAAGTGCAACTATGCGGCGAACATGGAGAAAGCGATATCGAAGCTCGCTCCGGTCGAAGACCTGAAAGCGGAAGGCGACGGGCAGCCGCTTGAGGTGCATACTCCGGGACAGAAAACGATTGAAGACGTCGCGCGGTTTCTGGGGGTGTCGCCGAAGAACAAAATCAAAACCCTGGCGATGATGATCACCGAGGAGGATGCCGACGCCGGCGCAAAAACTGGAAAGACGCGGCAGCGAGCCGTCGTGCTGCTGATGCGCGGCGATCATCAGATGAACGAAGCGAAGCTCTCAACCGCGGTCGGGGGCAAAGAGACGCGTCCCATGCAGGAGGAGGAAATTCTCGCGCTGTTCCACTCGCCCGCCGGATACCTTGGTCCGCTTGGCATTGATTGGGCAAAGAACATGGAGGAGCCTCGCAAACCCATCCTGCTCGTCGATAAGGCTCTCGAAGGCCGCACCAACCTGATCGGCGGCGCGAACAAGGAGAACTATCACGTGAAGAACCTGACGCCGGGAGGGAGTTTTCATCCCACGGCTTATGCCGACTTGCGCGCCGTAACCGCCGGCGAAGATTGCCCGAACTGTGGCGCACCCTTGCGCATCGACACCGCGGTTGAAATCGGACACATTTTCAAGCTCGGCTACAAGTATTCAGAGTCGATGAACGCGCGGGTGCTCGACCGCAATGGCAAGGAAGTCGCTCCGATCATGGGGAGCTATGGGATTGGAATCGAGCGCATTTTGACCGCCGCGGTCGAGCAAAGCAGCGACGAAAACGGATTCTGGCTGCCACCATCGATCGCGCCGTTCGAAGTGGTCGTGGTCTCGACAAATTCCAAAGACGAAGGCATTCGAACGGCCTCCGAGGATATCGCCCGCCAACTCGAAGCCGCCGGATTCGACGTGCTGCTCGATGACCGCGACGAACGGCCGGGGGTTAAGTTCAAGGACGCCGATTTGGTGGGCATTCCCTTTCGTGTCAATGTGGGAAAGAAGGTTACCGAAGATACTGTCGAGGTCGTTCGGCGCTCGACTCTGGCCCGCGAGGACATTAAGATTTCAGCCATAACGGAATATTTCCAGCAACTGCGTCCGGCCGCCCGCTAACCGGCGGAATGGGGCCGGCGCAGAATGGAAAACGCAACTCACGTCTCGCAACTGGCGATCGGGCGATTTGTTGGTTATGGCAACTCTGAAATTGATGTTCGGCATTTTCGTCTTCGCGGTCGTGGCCCTGTTGTGCATCAAGCTGATTCCTCCATTCTTCGCCAACTACGAGTTGGAGGATTCGATCAAGACCGAAGCAGTGCAGTCCACTTACAGCACGCGCTCGGAAGAAGACATTCGCCAGGCCATCGTCAAGCAGGCCCACAGCTACGATATTCCGCTGACGCCAAAACAGGTCCGTGTTTCTCGCATCGGCGGCTTCGGCGTAGGCACACTCAATATCGAAGCCGACTATAGCGTTCCCGTTGATTTCCCCGGCTACTCGACCACTCTCGAATTTCATCCCTCTACGGAAAATAAAGGCGTGTTCTAGAAGCAGGTCTCAGGTCTCAGGTCTCNNGGTCTTGGGTCTCAGGTCTTGGCGCTTGTGCTCTGCACAGCCCGGATCTGCGAACCGTCTCCGCGAAGGTTCCCAGACACACTCCGTCCATCTCTTGACACGCATCCAAATGGGTAGCCGGGCCGTCGGGTGATTTAGAATCAATGAGAAACAACCCTTGACGACAAAACCGATTTCGGACAGAGGATTGCTTCGTCTATCTTGCACTGTTGACGATGCACT
>PMSZ01000303.1 GCA_003168235.1 Acidobacteriaceae bacterium | reverse complement strand
GAAGGTGAAATGGCACAGCTGGGCGGGGAGGGTGGCCTTGTCGAGATCCTCGAACGGGCCCGCGGCCAGGTGCCGCACCAGCACGCCCGGTGCCAGCTCGGCGACCTGCGGCTGGTCACGCGAGACAGCCCTGGTGAAGATGTCGACCTCGACACCCCGCTCCGCCAGGCGCCTCGCGACCTCGACAACGTAGACATTGAGACCGCCTGCGTCGCCAGTGCCCGGCTGCTCAAGCGGTGATGTGTGAACGCTGACAGTCGCGATCCGCCGTGGGTAGCGTCGCGGCACGGCCCTCACCTCCGGAACAGAGCAACTCCGGAGCCGGCCGTCAGATTCCCGTCAGAACGGGCGAGCCCGGCGGGATGCCGTGACTGTTATGACCACGTTCCCGGCATGGTTTGTAGGGTTTTAACCGCTGGACGCGGTCGGCGCGCGCCCGCTCTGTCGCACCGTCCGGGCTAGGATTCGGCCCATGGGCACCCTCATCCTGATCAGGCACGGCGAGAGCGAGTGGAACGACAAGGGGCTGTTTACCGGCTGGGTCGATGCCCCGCTGTCCGAGCGCGGCCGCACCGAGGCGGCGCAGGCCGGGCAGCAGCTCACCGGGGCCGGGCTCCGGCCCGACGTGGTGCACACCTCCGTGCTCAGCCGTGCCATCGAGACCGCGAACATCGCCCTTGATGCCGCCGATCTCAGCTGGCTGCCGGTGCACAGGTCCTGGCGGCTGAACGAGCGGCACTACGGTGCCCTGCAGGGCAAGGACAAGGCGCAGACGCGCGCGGAGTTCGGCGACGAGCAGTTCATGACCTGGCGGCGGTCCTATGACGTGCCGCCGCCGCCGATTCCGGACGACGACCCGCTCTCCCAGTCCGGCGATCCCCGGTACGCGCTGCTGCCGCCCGAGCTGCTGCCGCGGGCCGAGTGCCTGCGTGACGTCGTGCTCCGGATGCTGCCCTACTGGTACGACGCGATCATTCCTGACCTGGCCGCCGGGCGGACCACCCTGGTCGTGGCGCACGGGAACTCGCTGCGGGCGCTGGTCAAGCACCTGGACGGGATCAGCGACGCCGACATCGCCGATTATTACCAGAAGAACGAAGCCACTTACGTCCAGGCGAGCCTGCAACGAATTTTCATTCCGCGCAGCAAGCAATTCGTGAATCAGCCTCCGAAGACCAGGGCTGCCAAGGAAAAAGAGGCTGCGGCTGCTGCGAAGGATAAAGATAAAGACGACAAGGATGACGACGACAAGGCCGGTCCACCGCCGGCGCCCACCGACGCGCAAAAGAAGGCGGCTGAAGACTCCATGACCAAGCTTGCCGTCACGATCCACGAGGAGGCCGTCAAGGGCGAAGATTTCGACAAGCTGCAAAAAGAGGCTTTCGTCGCCGCCGGGCTTCCGGGCAATGCCGTGAATACCAAGGTAGAAAAGGCGCGCCGCGCTACGCTCCCCTTGAACCATCAGGCGGTCATGGATTTGAAACCCGGCGACGTCTCCGATGTCATCACCGATGCCAATAATGGCCACTACATTTACAAAATGGTCAGCAAAGAAACCTTGACGCTGGAAACCGTAAGTCCGGAAATTCGCAAACTTATTTCGGGCCAGCGCTACCGCGACGCCATGCAGGCGTTTCAGGGCAATGTGGACCTGAACGACGCCTACTTTGGCGCCGCCCGCACCCCCGGCATGCCACCGACACCCCGCGGACTAAGACCGAACCCCGGCCAGGCCCAGGATCCTGACTAACAAAGGTTCGGACTGAGAAAGGTCCGGATCGAAACGATCCGGACCTTGTAAGAAGATCCCGACTCGATGCATAACACAAAACCAACTGTGGTCGTTACCGGCGTTTCCGGAAACCTTGGCCAGCAGCTGGTTCCGCAGCTGGCGGATTACAAGGTGGTGGGCGTCGATCTTACACCGCCCAAACAATCCTCTATTAATATCGACCGCTTCGTGCCGCTCGATCTGGGAGTGGAGGAATCCGCTCGCGAGTTGCTTCTGCTATTTCGCGAAGTGCAGCCTGCCGCCGTTGTTCATTTGGCGTTTGTTATCGATCCCCAGCGCTCCGGCATTCTCGATGTTGACCGCATGTGGCGCATCAACGTCGCCGGTACCGCCCGCGTCATGGAGGCGATTACGGAAGCCAACCGCAATACTCCCAGCGTAGTCCGGCAGTTTATTTTTCCCAGCAGCGTGTCCGCATATGGCTCCGATCTACCCGCGCCTGTCGCCGAAGACGCCGCGCTGAATGCTCACACGCTTCCCTACGCGGTCCACAAAAAAGAAAGCGACCTCGTCGTGCAGCAACGCGCGCCATCTTTACGCGGTTGTGGAGTGTTCATTCTCCGTCCTCACATTTTTGCCGGAGCGACCGTGGAAAACTATCTGATGGGAGCGTTCCGAGGAACGCCCAACGGCAAGGGATCACGCGCCGCCCGCATGAGGCAATCATCAAAACGTCTGCCCTGCATGTTGCCCTTCGGGCAGAAATATCTCGATAACAAGATTCAGTTTGTCCACGTCGATGACATGGCCCGTCTGATCGCCTGGATTCTGCGCCGGGAGCCGGAAGCCCAGCGCCTCACCATTCTGAACGTCGCCGGACGCGGCGATCCTCTGACTTTCGCCCAATGCATCGAACTGGCGCACGCCAAATTGTTGCGCGTCCCTGGACAGTGGGGCATGCGTCAGGTACTGCAGTTTTTGTGGAACCGCAGCATCTCCGCCATACCTCCCGACGCCGTCCCCTATATGACTGGCCAGTACATCATGAACACCGACCGGCTGAAGAAATTCCTTGGCGATGACTACGAGCGCGTAATCGGAAAAACCAGCCTGGAAGCATTCACCGACTCATTCCAGAAAAACTGACGGGTCAGTTCGCGTCATCAATCTTGCTCGAATTTCGCTCGGTTTAGCGGCCGGGTTTTTGCTTGCTAGCGGCTGGATTTCTACTTATTTGCGTAGTGATCCGCCCCCATAAAATGTAGTGAGACGTACGGTTCGTCGCCCACCACCCAACTATCGTGACCAGGAGGTCCCGGCGGAATGTAAAAGAGCATTCCTGCGCGGAGTTCGTGCACCGTCCCATCCTCCATCGCCGCCGTAGCGCAACCAGAAAGCACCAACCCAACATGTTCCACGTTGCACAGCGACGCGCCCACCCCGGGACCAACGTGCAGCGACCATCTCCATCCCGGTTCGTATGTGGCACGGCCAACCGTCATGCCTCCGATGCGGACCAGTTCGAACTTTCCTTTCTCGAACACCCGCACCTCATCCGGGTTTTCAAATCGCTTAAGAACCGTTTCCATCATTGCCGCAACTCCTTTAACCCTTCACTCCCCGATACAACCCGGCAATGCCAAACGAATACGGAGTCCACGACACATCGTGAAATCCCGCCTGCCGCATCCGTCCGAGCATCTCTTCCGGAGCCGGAAAGCGCTCGACCGAGGCCGGCAAATACGCGTACGGACCTCGCACTCCCGAAATCATGGTGCCAATTTTCGGAAGCACTTTCTTAAAGTAAACGCGATAGAGTTTTCCCAGCAATCCGCCTGGCTCGCCGAAATCCAAAATTCCGCATTCTCCGCCCGGAGCCAGCACCCGCGCAATCTCCCGCAATCCCGCGTCGTAGTCCGCCAGATTGCGAAACCCGAATGCCGAAGTCACCAGATGAAAATGCCCGTCTGGAAACGGCAGGCGTAATGCATCCGCTTCAATCCAGCGCAGCGTGGTACCAGTTCCCTTCTTCGCCGCGCGCTGCAGCATGGCGTGAGAAAAATCCGCGCCCAGAATCTGCGGAGCCTTCGACCCCGCCCGCCGGCGCAGCGCGAACGCCATATCACCCGTGCCGCAACAGAGATCCAGTACCCGCGCTTCCGGTCGCTTCAGAATGGAATCGAACCTGCGCGCCGTGCGCCACCACCATAGCCGGTCGATGTTGCAGGAAAGAACGTGGTTCAGCAGATCGTAACGCGGGGCGATCGATGTAAACATCTCCCGTACTGCGAGCGCCGCCGATTCGCGATCCGGCGCGCCCGCCGGCGCCGCGCCTATAACCCGCTCATCGACTTTCTGCACCATAGACATTTTGGTCGGAAGATGCGCGGCTCTCACCGCCGACAATCTTTTCTTCGACAACCCGTCGCGCTTCGGCTTCGGAAACGGGCCATCAGCCTTCCCTAGTCCCGCGCCAGCTTCCGAATCTCATCCACCGCCGAGCGCACAATTGCCTCCGGCACGTCGCTCGCGATCTCAACCTTCCCAATCTCGCGCGGCAAAATAAAATGCACCACGCCCTGCCGGGTCTTTTTGTCGGAGCGCAGCCGCTTCACGATGTTCGCCGTCTTTAGCTTCAAACGCGGCAACCGCCCAAAACCGAGCACCGAGTTCGTAATGCGTCCCGCCGCCACGCTATCTAATTTGTCCGTCGAAAGCGCGATGTGCGTGGCCGCGATCATGCCCCACGCCACTGCCTCTCCATGAAGCAACAGCTTGTACTGCGTCTCAGCCTCAAGCGCGTGACCGATCGTGTGTCCAAAATTCAGCACTTGCCGCAACCCGCCTTCGCGTTCGTCGGCGCTCACCACCGACGCTTTCAACCGTACCGAATCGGCAATCACTTTTTCCAGCACCACCGGATCGCGGTCCAGGAGCTCCCGCCGCCGATCCTCGAACAACTTGAACAGTCCAGCATCCCCAATCACACCGCACTTCAACGACTCGTATAGTCCCGCGCGATATTCGCGCGAAGGCAAAGTTCGCAACACCGCCGGATCAATCAGCACCGCACGCGGCTGATGAAAAGTCCCGAGGAGATTCTTGCCCGACGCCAGATTCACTCCCGTCTTCCCGCCAATCGCCGCATCCACCTGCGCCAGAACCGTAGTCGGCACCTGGATCACGTCCACCCCGCGCATATAAATCGACGCCAGAAACCCGGTCACGTCTCCAACCACGCCGCCGCCGAGCGCAATCAGCGTCGCACCGCGGTCGGCACCCAGCTTCAATAGCTTCTCTGCCAGCTTCTCCAGCGTTGACAGCCGCTTCGCGCGTTCGCCATCTGGCATTTCCAATAGCGTCGTCTCAATTCCGGCTGCCGTCAGCGATTGCAGAAGCACCTTCGCCCACCGCCGCCGCACCGGAGGCACCGTCACCACAAACGCGCGCTTATTTTCAAGAACTCCGCGAAGCTGTTCTCCTGCGTGCGCCAGCAGTCCGCTCCCGATCACCACTTCATAGGAGCGCGACGGCGTTTTAACTGGAATGCTGATCATGAATATTCATCATAGCGTAAGGATGTAGGATGGGTTCACCTTGGGCTCAAGCGAATAGAGCAGCAATTCGGTTACTGGTTTTGCTTCGTTTGCGGATGCAGCAGCGACATAAGAATAGAAGCTCCCAGTACCACCACCACAATCCCCAACGCCAGTTCCGTCGGAATGGCCACGTAGTGCGCGGCCAGCATTTTTACCCCAATAAAAATCAGCACCGCCGACAATCCGTAATGCAGATAGTGAAACACGTCGATCATGCCAGCCAGTGCAAAGTACATCGACCGCAGTCCCAGAATTGCAAACACGTTCGACGTGTAAACAATAAAAGGATTCACGGTAATCGAAAGCACCGCCGGAACGGAATCAATCGCAAGAAGAACATCGGTCGTCTCAATCACCAGCAGCGCCACCAGCAGAGGAGTCGCATAAAGTCCGTTCCTCCGCGTAAAGAACTGCCCGCCCACGTAATCGTCCGTCACCGGAAGGATTCGCCGGAACCCGCGCAGAACAAAATTCTTCTCCGGATCAATCTTCTTCTCACCCTGCCGCAACAGCTTGCATCCCGAATAGATGAGCAGCGCGCCGAAAGCATACGTGATCCATTGGAAGCGGCCGATCAGGCTGACACCCAACCAGATGAACAGCCCGCGCATCACCAGCGCACCCACAATTCCTCCCAGCAGCACCTTGTGCTGGTGCTCACCGGCGACTTTGAAATAGCGGAAAATGAGGAGGAAGACGAACAGGTTATCGATGCTGAGCGACAGTTCGATCACGTAGCCGGTCACGAACTGCAACGCGAAAGTGCGTCCGTGCCAGAAGAAGACAACCACCGCGAACGCCGCCGCCAACGCGATCCAGATCGCCGACCATCCCAGCGCCCGCCGAAAGCTGCCACCTTGGGTGCCTGGACCGAGCCTCGACACGCTCAGCCTCGGCACACCAAGATCCAGCGCTAGCATCGCCAGCACAAATAGATTGAAGAGAATCCAGAACAGGAGCACAAGGAATGGTAAATCAGGCGGCCGGTACCAGGCGTCAGGTCTTAGGTCTTAGGAAAAACTTGTCAGCGCGCCGCTATCGGCACCACAGTCGGCTCGTGCTTCTTTTTCTTGCTCGTCGTGCGATCGCTTGTCTTGCGATTGATGGCCTTCGGATTCGAACGCCCTGCCGGTCCGCGACCGATCAAATCGGCGAGCGTCGTGTTCTCCAGAATGCTGGCGGCTGCATCCCGCACTTCGAGAAATACTTTGTACAACGCTCTGTGCTCCGCGTCGCGATCGATCAGTACTCGCAATGAATCGGCATCTCCAAACGGCGCCAGCGGCCCGTCAATCAGGCGGATAATCTCGCTCAACCGTATCTCAGACGGTGTCCGCCGCAGCCGATATCCACCCTTCGCGCCGCGCACGCTTTCGACAATCCGCGCGTTCTTCATTTCCAGAAGTATCAGCTCCAGAAATTTTTCCGGCAGATTTTCTTCGTAAGCGATGTCCCGGATTCGGATCGCTCCCTGCGTGTGCCGCCGGGTCAGGACCATCATCGCCTGCAACGCGTACAGCCCTTTTTGCGAAATCTTCATCGTCCGTCCTCAGTAGCTCGTCCTGGGTAGTTCGTCCGGCGAGTCCGTAGCAGGGAGTCCGCCCTCGCCAACAATTCCTATTTGACCAATAGACATTATAGGAGCAGCACGCGCATTGCCAAGGATAAAATCAGGTTTTCTCTCGTTCTTACTGATTTCCCAGGCTTTAGCGTTCCACGCGGATCCCAGCGGAGCCGCTTGTGCATGTTCTTGCACTGCAGTTTGTTGCAGAATGATAAGTATTTTCCGCGTCAGGCTCGGCTTTCAGCGGTCGCCGTCTCACCGCAGGCGCAGAATTTCCACCGTAATGTTGTCCGGACCGCCGCGTTCCCGGGCCAGGGCAATCAGTTCCCTGCCCGCCTGCTCTGCGCTCTTGTTCTCGACCGCGGCAAGAATTTCTGCGTCCGCCACCAACCCCCACAATCCGTCCGTACAAATCAGCAACACATCTTCAGGAAAAAGCGGCTGCGCATGCTCCGGAGTATCCATGGTGAGTTCCGGGTTCGTTCCCAGCGCCGCGGTCAGAATATTTCGCTGCGGATGATGTTCCGCCTCTTCCGCGGTGATCATCCCCGCCTCCACCAACCGTCCCACGTAGCTGTGGTCGTGCGTCACCCTTGTAATCCGTCCGTCCCGTATCAGATAGAGCCGGCTGTCACCCACATGCACGTAATAGAGCGCGTCCCGCTCCCCGTTCCGAACAATCGCCGCCGCCGTGCACGTCGTTCCCATCCCGCGCAACTCCGGATGCGCAAAGCTATAGTTCCGAATCTGTTCATGCGCTGCCTGCAGCGCTTCGATCAGTCCCGCCTGCGGGTCGTCACCGGCGTAGTCGCGGTAAACTGCCAGCAACGTTTCCACCGCCAGCCGGCTCGCCTCCTGACCGCCCTCGTATCCCCCCATGCCGTCCGCAACCACCGCCAGCCGCCCCTTGCGCGCGAACTGCGCATCATCCTCGGGCTCCCAATAGCCAAACGAGTCTTCGTTGTTTTGACGCAGACAGCCAATATCCGATTGGCTTGAGATCTCAATGCCGGTGCGGACCTTCATCCGGCCACGACTTCCGTCAGGGGAGTAGTCACAAAAATGACAAGCATTGGCAAACCGCGGTTCCTCGGCACAGGCAAACCCCGAATTATATAGAGGAACCACAAGACACTCAAACACAAGCGAGTTGATAGGAATGCCGCATCAGAATGCGGAGTTAGAACGCGGGAAAAGCAATCGCGGAAAACGGAGACGGGGACGGCCGTGGTGCAGCCGTCCCCGCTAAAATCAAGTCACCCGGATCGTCCGTCGCTAAATTCCTAGGACGATGCCGAAGGTCCGCAGGCGCTCGTTGGGTTGCTGTACTGGTCGTAGATGCCCGCCTCGGACGCGATCGGAACAAACATGGGTTGAGATGTAATCCCGCCGTATGTAACCGTGACCACATAATCACCCACATAGAACCAGGCCGGGGTTGTGGAGGGATCCACCGCTGCGTTCACCCAGGTGCACACAGCGGGTTCCACGGCGGTGAGCAGACCGGTTTGGCTAAATTCCAGGGTCCCGTTGGTAAAGGGCGGTTCACTCGGAACTGGGCAGTTACCCGGTGCGCACGGCGGAAGCAATGCGGCGCCGTAGTCAGTCTGGCTATAGTTCGGATCCACGATCGCTGTGTACGTAACCACGCCGGTCAGGTCTTTGGTCTTGCCGTTGGTGTACATGCCGGTGGCCAGCAGTTGGATCGTTCCCCCGTTACCTTGTAGAGTGACGAAACCGCTCTGGCCGGTCGGGGCCACACCATTGATCAAGGCCGCAGTCAGCGTAATAGACTGCAATTTGTTGGTGTTTCCGCAGCCGAGGCTGAACACCAGCAGCGCGCAAATCGATGCGGCAAAGAGAGTTTTACGAGTCACCGCCAAGTACCTCCAAAAGGGAATCTTCCGCATCGTCGCAGCATCCGTTACCCGAGACAAGGTAACCAAAGTCATGGCACCGCACCGAGGGGAGGGTCTGTCCGTTCGTCGCTTTTTGGGCAGGTCCTAGGTGACCGGGGGCGAGCGCACGCCGGAGGTCGTCTACAATCGTGCCATGCCCGACCCGCTCCCCAACCCTCCCTCCGCGCCTCAGCCATCCGCGCCTCAGCCCCCCACCGAATTCCATATTGGCGAAGAATTCGGCACCGCCAAACGCAACCTTCCCCCCGTCCGCATCGTCCTGCTATGCATTGCGGCAGTCATCGTTGTCCTGGGAATTTTCGTATTCGTCGAACGTCCCAAACCACAGGGCAGCGGCTCGAT
>PMSZ01000413.1:10900-11062 GCA_003168235.1 Acidobacteriaceae bacterium | reverse complement strand
TGGAAAAGCTTGAAGTGGAAGCGGGCCTGTTGTTTCAGGAGCTCAAGCGCACACAGCGCGAGATCATCCAGGGGGACATGGACGCGGAGCACGCGAAGCGCGAGCTCATTGAAGCGAACTTGCGTCTTGTGGTCTCGATTGCGAAGAAGTACACCAATCGCG
>PMSZ01000413.1:0-10811 GCA_003168235.1 Acidobacteriaceae bacterium | reverse complement strand
CGATCAACAAGCTGATCCGCACGTCGCGGCAGCTGGTGCAGGAACTGGGACGCGAACCGACGTCGGAAGAAATCGCGAAACGGATGGACATTCCGGTGGCGAAGGTGCGGAAGGTCCTGAAGATTGCACAGGAGCCGATCTCACTCGAAACGCCGATTGGCGAAGAGGAAGATTCGCATCTGGGCGACTTTATCGAAGACCGGGCGGTAGTTTCTCCGGCCGAAGCGGTAATCAACGTTAACCTCAAGGACCAGACTTCGCAGGTGTTGCGCACGCTGACGCCGCGCGAAGAAAAAGTCATCAAGATGCGCTTTGGGCTGGAAGACGGCTCGGAGCACACGCTGGAGGAAGTTGGACAGTCGTTTGCGGTGACGCGCGAACGCATCCGGCAGATTGAGGCGAAGGCGTTGAGGAAGCTGCGGCATCCGTCGCGCTCGCGGAAGTTGCGGGCGTTTATGGATGGGGTGAGGGACTAGGGCAGAGGTTAGAGGTCAGATTGCAGAAGTGGGGCGCGAGTGATCGCGCCCTTTTTCATCATCGATGGTCCAGCGGAATTCCTTTAGTAGGAGCCGACGCCGTTGGCGTTGCGGATGCGGAACCAGTCGTAGGGCATTTTGCCGCGGTTCAAGATGGCATCACAGCGGACCCGGTAGAAAGTCTGCTGAATGCGCGTGATGACCTGAAAGTTGTCGCGGGCAGTGCGGGCGTCGCTGCGCTGCGCCCATTGTTCGCTGAGCTGGTGCTGCCGCAATCGATTGTAGTCGCTGGCGTCGTAGGTGGTCGTGTTGGCGTACGCGTAGCCATCCTGCGCCGCTTCCATTTTGAGCTGGTTGTGCTGGGCGAGTCTGACATTGGCGTCGATGGCGTCGGAAAGAACCTCGGATTGCTCGTCGAACCATTCATGCACGACACGCTCGGTTTCGGCCGGATCGTGGACCTTCTTGAAATCGTGGATGGTGTTCAGAATGTTGTCGGTGTTGTCAGGTCCCTGCAGTGCGATTACAGGAATGGGATTGCTGCGGACGGACATGTCGTCGTCGCTGAAGACGCGCTTGGGCTTGCTTTTTGGAGTAGCGGTCGATGCGTCCTTATTCTTTTTGGCCACGTCGCCGAGTGGCGGGGCCGCGGTGTCGTCGGCACTCTGGCCGAAGGCAAGGCCGGAAAAAGGAAGCAAGAGAATAAGGGTTAGTGACCACTTCCAACGCATAGGTCCTCGGTGCGGGAAGATGCGGGGGAGACGACGAAATTCCGCACTTCCATGATACCGATTTGCGGCGAGTGCCGACTGTTACTTCGGGTATAGGACGAAGGTGTCTGAGGTTTAACCGCGAGCATTGAGCTACGCCCAAGAATCGGGGGCTAAGGCAAACCGATTGCCGGCGAGGCAGCCTCACCCTCTGCGAAACGGATTTCGCACCCGGACGCTGCCGTACAACCGTCCATGCTCGAAGTCTTCGGAGACAATCTCCTCCAAGCCGTAATGTTCGGCGTAGGCCCAGAGGTGCGCATCGAACCACGAAAGCCGATAGGCAGCGGAGCCTAAGAGCGCTGAGTGAACAACCGCCGCGTTCGGATAAAGGATGGGGAACTGCGTCATAAGCTCTTCCACTTCGTGGCGCGCCTCGTCCGGGGATAGCAGGGGATCAGAGCCGACTCTCGTGCGGGTTGCTACAGACACAAACTCGATCAGCGCCTGGTGGGGAATTCTGGCGGCGTCATCTCTGAGCCCCCGATGCAGAACATCGCGAGCAATTCGTTGCTTCTCCGGATAACGGGCATCAAAACGGTAGACAAGCACATTTGTATCAACGAGGAAGGCCACGATCGTAAAGCTCCTCTCTCGTCCAACCGCGGCTTGAGGGTTGGGCTTTGAGTGCATGCTTCTTGCGGAATGCAGCGTTTCGCGTTTCCTGGCGGGCCGTTGCCTGCTCAAAAAGTCGGAGGCGTTGCTGGAGGGTGGCAGCGTCGGCTCTGCGCGATGCGGACCGCGACCGTTTTACTACCCGAATCGCCTCGCCCGCTGGCAGCCAGTCCAGTTCGTCGCCGGGATGAATCTTGTACTGGTCGGCGATCGCCTTTGGAAGCGTGAGCTGGAGTTTGCTGGTAACTTTGGCCATGATCGATTATAGCAAGGATCATATCCTTGTTCAATCCTTGTCCAGATTTTGTCCCCGCAGGATTTGAGGCGGCCGCCAGGTTCGCGGGCGAGGGCGCCCGCGCCACACGTTCTCTACACAGGCGCCACGCTGCACCCTGTTAGAATCGACCTATCTGCATGGAAGCCTCTCGCATCCGCAATTTTGCGATTATTGCGCATATTGACCACGGGAAATCCACGCTGGCCGACCGGCTGCTGGAGCTGACCGGGTCGCTGGCGATGCGGGAAATGCAGGAGCAGGTGCTGGATTCGATGGACCTGGAGCGAGAGCGNNTATGAGGTGTCGCGCTCATTGGCGGCGTGCGAAGGGGCGCTGCTGGTGGTGGATGCATCGCAGGGCGTGGAAGCGCAGACTTTGGCGAACTCTTATCTCGCGATCAATCATGGGCTGGAAATTATTCCGGTGATCAACAAGATTGACTTGCAGAGCGCGGACGTTCCGCGCACCAAGGAGATGATCGAGAGCGCGGTGGGATTGGATGCGTCAGACGCGTTGTTGATCAGCGCCAAGACGGGGCAGGGCGTGCCGGATGTGCTGGAGGCGATTGTGAAGCGGGTTCCGCCTCCGAAGGGCTCGCCGGAGCGGCATTTGCAGGCGCTGCTGTTTGATTCGTGGTTCGATCCTTATCGCGGTGTGGTGGTTTTGGCGCGCGTGTTTGAGGGACGGTTGCGCAAGGGGCAGAGGATCCGGCTGTGGTCGAACGGGCACGTTTATCAGGTGGAGACGCTGGGCGTGCTCACGCCGAAGCCGGTGGAGATAGAGGAATTGGTGGCGGGCGAAGTGGGATTTGTGATCGCGAATATCAAAGATGTTGCGGATACGAAGATCGGCGACACGATCACGGACGATGACCGGCCATCGCTGCAGGCTTTGCCGGGGTTTGAAGAAATCAAGCCGATGGTTTTTGCGGGACTGTATACGGTTGATGCGCACGAACATACGCAACTGCGCGAGGCGCTGGAAAAACTGAAGCTGAACGATTCATCGTTTTTCTTTGAGCCGGAAAGTTCGGTGGCGCTGGGATTCGGCTTCCGGTGCGGCTTTCTGGGGCTGCTGCACATGGAGATCATTCAGGAACGGCTGGAGCGGGAATACAATCTCGACCTGATCACGACGGCGCCGGGGGTGCGGTACCAGATCACGAAGACGGATGGAACAGTGATTGAAGTGGATAATCCATCGCGCTGGCCGGATGTCAGCGAGATTGCGAAAGTGGAAGAGCCGGTGATTCTGGCGGTGATTTTGACCAATGAAGAATATGTGGGCGGGATTTTGAAGCTGGTCGAAGAAAAGCGCGGCAAGCAGAAAAGTTTTGAGTATGTCAGCTCCGCGCGCGTGATGCTGCAGTACGAACTGCCGTTAAATGAAATCGTGCTCGACTTTTATGACCGGCTGAAGTCGGTGTCACGCGGGTACGCTTCGCTGGACTATCACCTTTCGGGCAACTGGGTATCGCCGATGTCGAAGCTCGACATTATGGTGGCGGGCGAACCGGTGGATGCGTTGTCGACGATCATCCATCGCGACTTCGCTTACGACCGCGGGCGATTGCTGGCGACGAAGATGAAACAGCTGATTCCGCGACAGATGTTCGAGGTTGCGATCCAGGCGGCGATAGGAGCGAAGATCATCGCGCGGGAGACGGTGCCGGCGATCCGCAAGAATGTGCTGGCGAAGTGCTACGGCGGCGACATTACGCGAAAGCGCAAATTGCTGGAAAAGCAAAAAGAGGGCAAGAAGCGGATGAAGAGGATCGGGCGGGTGGATATTCCGCAGGAAGCTTTTTTGGCGGTGCTGAAGGTGGGCGAGGGAAGCAGCTAGGGCGTCATCATGATCCGCCGGCGGTCACTCCGTCTGCCCGACGACCGTGAACTGCCTGGTTTTTTTATCGGGAAACAAGAACTCGTAGACTTGATTGGAACCGTACGTGGTTTTGTGCTCGTCTTTAACCAGCTTCGCCTTGTAGTCGCCGAGCGCCAAAAGCATTCCGCCCGCATAGCCCGACAGTTCATACCTCTTTCCGTCAATGACAACGTCCAATATTAAGTTGCCGGTGGCGATGCTCGATGAACTGACATGGACGTTGACGGTATACTCGGCCGGGTTGGGCTCAGCCCCGGCCCAGGCCAACGCGGAGGCCAGCAGCACGATAGCAAGCGCGATCTTCTTCACGATTTCCCTTCTTTCTGCCTGCGGAGAGATCTCACAGTATATCCCCAGTGGATCGGGCTGGAATTTTTAGAGTCGCGTCCGGTGTGTTCAGAGTCCCATATAACTAAAGGAGAAGAACCCAACATGAACGAGAAAGCTTCAACCGCCTTACTAGATGAAACCCAGTCGAACATCAAGAAAACATACTCAGCAAAAGTCTATTCCGCGCAAAGCGCAAGCTCGGCGCTCACGCCCGGGTCAATCCGGCGGCGCGAGCCACGGCCTCAGGATGTGCAGATCGAAATTCTTTATTGCGGAGTCTGTCATTCGGATTTGCACACGGTCCGCAACGAATGGGAAGTTGTGATGACGACGACGTATCCGTGCGTGCCGGGACACGAAATTGTGGGCCGGGTGGTGAAGGCGGGCAGCGCGGTGCGGAAGTTCAAAGAAGGCGATCTGGCGGCGGTGGGTTGCCTGGTGGACTCGTGCCGAGTGTGCGCGAGTTGCCGCGCGGGTGAGGAGCAATTTTGCGAGAACGGGCCGACGTTCACTTACAACTCCGAAGACAAACAGCTCGGAGGGGTGACTTATGGCGGCTACTCGGACAGCGTCGTGGTGGACGAGGCTTTTGCGCTGAAGGTGTCGAAGGACCTGGATCTTGCGGGGACGGCTCCGCTGCTGTGCGCGGGGATTACGACGTACTCGCCGCTGCGGCATTGGAAAGTGAGCAAAGGGCAAAAGGTCGGCATTGTGGGTTTGGGCGGACTGGGTCACATGGGGGTGAAATTCGCCAATGCTTTTGGCGCTCATGTGGTGTTGTTTACGACCTCTCCGAAGAAGACGGAGGATGCGCTGCGGCTGGGCGCGCATGAAGTGGTGATCTCAAAGAACGATGCGGAAATGCAGAAACATGCCGCCAGCTTCGATTTCATTCTCGACACGGTGTCGGCGGAGCACGACTTGAACGCATACATTGCATTGCTGAAAAGAGATGGGACGATGACGCTGGTGGGCGCGCCTCCAACGCCGACGCCGGTGTTGGGTTTCGGGCTGCTGTTCAAACGCCGGCAATTGGCCGGTTCCCTCATTGGCGGGATCCGGGAGACGCAGGAGATGCTGGATTTCTGCGCGGAGCATGGGATCACGTCGGATATCGAGCTGATTCGGATCGAGCAGATTAATGAGGCTTACGCGCGGCTGCTGAAGAGCGACGTCAAATACCGGTTTGTGATTGATATGGCTTCGCTGAAGTAAGGGCGGCGGGGCTTCGAGACGGGAAAGAACTACTTACGGGCGGGTGATTACCTCGTTCGGTCCGGCGGGGAGCACGAAACGCACACCGTTTTCACGATTGGCCCGCATGGTAGCGGGGATATCGAGGGCGGAGAGTTGAATGTTACTCATGCCGTAATCACCCTCGCTATCTCTATCCCTGTTCGTATGCGCGTAGATGACGCGGCCGACGATGACGTAATCGGGAACCTCTTCGCGATGCCCATCACGGTAGACGAGCACGGTCGGGGCAAGATCGGCAGCCGTGGTTTGAGCCTGGGTTCCGGGACCAGCAGTGGTTTCGGGCCGGGGCATTTCGGCGGCTGGCGTAGCTCGCTGAGAAGATTGTTGAATTCCTCCATAGCGCACGTAGTGGTCGCCTTGCAATTCGATTAGAAGAGGCGCGGGCTTGGCTTCGGACGGGGTATCGGCTGCGGCCCGCATGATGACAGGCTGCGATGGCGCGTACTCGGGTATCGCCGCGTCGAACGGGTAATCGTTATAGAAGAATGGTGTGTCGCCCAGGAAGTACCCGGTAGGGACAAAACTGTGACGGTGGCCGAGCCCCGGGGTAGAGCGGGCAGAGTGGCCGGAGCCTCCGCGCCTTTGGGCTTGCGCTAGCAGGGGCAAGAGCGCCAGTATCAGAAGAGCGAGAAGGAATCGTCGTGGCATCGCCTGGCACATTTCGGCTACTACCGGATTTTACCTCTTCTTGATTTTACTTTTCTCTTTACTTCTGGCTTTTTCATGAGGTTTGTGACGGCGACAATCGCCGTAGATGCGGGCTACCTACTATTGGTAGATGTGCAAATCTCACATTTTGTGACGAAAGTACTGATTCGCAAGCGGTTCCGCGAGGTTTCGCGTTAGCGGGAGTTAACCAACTTAAAAACATAGCTTTAGCAAGGCAGAGGCAGCGCTGAAATAGCGCGGGAGTGGGGCTGAGCGCGTTCGGGTGGAAGGGTGGGTCTTAGCATCCACAAAGTTTTCCACAGGGCGGAAAGTGTATTAGGGTTGCGGTCTTGAAGCGGTCGGCTAGCGGGGAGTCTAGCGACTGGGCACGGGAACTGGGGCGTTTTGTCTCCCAAATAGACGCTGCAACTCGATGCTACAACGCGGCGACCTGGTGACGGCGGCGGGCCTGAATTTCGATATAGACGTTGATGAGGGAAACTGCGGCAGGAGTGACGCCGGGAATGCTGGAGGCTTGGCCCAGTGTTTCGGGGGCGACTTTTCCCAGTTTCTCCTGCATTTCCCGGGATAAGCCGCTGACGGCCTGGTAGTCGAACCAATCCGGGATGCGGCGCTGCTCGGCCTTTTTCAGGCGGTCGATGGCACGCTGCTGCTGGTCTAGGTAGCCGGCATACTTGATTTCGGTTTCGACGGACTTGAGTTCGTTGCGGACTTCGGAAGGCAAATGATCGGTGGGTAAACGATCAGCCGTCAAATGATCGGTGGGTAGTGGTTCAACGGAGCGGCGGAAGAACTCTGGTGCCAGTTCGCGCAAGGCGGGAGCGAGTTGCTCGATGGTGATCTCGGGGCGCTTGAGCAGTTGCGCGAGGGATTGGCCGAGGGCCGAAGACAAAGCTGACGACAAATCTTGAGGGACCGGTTCGGAGGCGGAGACCAGTTTGGCCAGTTCTCCCGTCAACTTTGTCTTTCCCAGCAAGCGCTTCATTTCCTGGAGACGCTGTTGCTTGGCTTCGTGATCCGCCCATGCTGCATTGGAGATGAGGCCGACGCGGCGACCGTGCGGAGAGAGTCGGCGGTCGGCGTTGTCGATGCGGAGGTGCAGGCGGAATTCGGCACGGGAAGTGAACATACGATAGGGCTCGTTGGTGCCCTTCGAGATGAGGTCGTCGATGAGGATCGCAGTGTAGGCTTCGGTGCGGTCGAGGATGAGCGGCGGTTCGTTTTTCACTTTCAGGGCGGCGTTGATTCCGGCCATGATTCCCTGGCAGGCGGCTTCTTCGTAGCCGGAGGTGCCGTTGATCTGGCCGGCGAGAAAGAGGCCAGCAAATTTTTTTGTCTCGAGCGTGCGGTTGAGTTCGGTGGGGTCGATGGAATCGTATTCGATGGCGTAGCCGGGACGCATCATCTCGGCGGTTTCAAGGCCGGGAATCGACTTGAGGATGGCCAATTGCACGTCGATGGGCAGCGAAGTGCTCATGCCGTTGACGTAGATTTCGTGGGTGTTGAGGCCCTCGGGCTCCAGGAAGAGCTGGTGCGTCAGTTTGTCGGGGAACTTGACGATTTTGTCTTCAATCGAAGGACAATAGCGCGGGCCGGTCGATTGAATCTGTCCGCTGTACATGGGCGAGCGATGCACGTTCTCACGAATGACGCGATGGGTCTCTTCGGTAGTGAAGGCGATGTAACACGGCACTTGCGAGTCGTGATGGGCGACGCGGCGAGTGCGGAAACTGAAGGGAGTGGGGTCTTCGTCGCCGGGCTGGCGCTCGAAGCGCGTCCAGTCGATGGTGCGGCCGTCGAGACGAGGAGGAGTTCCGGTTTTGAGGCGGCATCCGCGGAGGCCGAGTTTCTTGAGCGATTCGCCGAGCAGAACTGCGGCGGGCTCTCCGGAACGCCCGGCGGGATATTGCTGTTCGCCGCAGTGGATGAGTCCGTTGAGAAAAGTGCCGGTAGTGATGATGACGGCCTGGGCGGAAACGCGGCGGCCATCGCGGAGAAGGATGCCGGTGACGCGGTCGTTCGTCGTTGGTCGTTGGTCGTTGGGACTTGATCCAGCATCTTCGTTGGAATCCGCGAACGACGGACGACTGTCGACCAGCGACTGCTGCACGATTACGTCCGATACTTCTGCCTGCTTGATCTTCAGGTTGGGCTGCGATTCGAGGATTTCGCGCATTTTCAGGCGATAGGCTTGCTTGTCGCACTGGGCGCGAGGCGACCAGACGGCGGGTCCGCGGGAAGTGTTGAGGAGGCGGAACTGGATGCCGACGGCGTCGGTGATTTCTCCCATGATGCCGCCGAGGGCGTCGACTTCGCGGACGAGATGTCCTTTGGCGATGCCGCCGATGGCGGGGTTGCAGGACATTTGGGCGATGAGATCGACGTTCAAGGTGAAGAGGGCGGTCTTGAGGCCCATGCGAGCGGAAGCCATCGCGGCTTCGCATCCGGCATGGCCGGCGCCGACAACGACCACGTCAAAATGTTCGTCGAACTTCATATCGGACGTCATATCGAACTTCTGCATGAAAACGCCTTACTGATTGTAACAACGTTCCAAGAAGGGCAAGCGAAGGCTCCGGCGCGAGAGAGGGATGTATCATCTTGGATTTACAAAGTACTTGGATTACAAAGTAATGGACAGGTTTGGTCTGTCACTTCATCCATGGCACGAGACATTCCTATTGGCGTACGCGGTGAGGCGGTTGAGACCGTCGAGTTGAAGCACACGCTGGCGGCGCGTAATCCGCAGCTGCCGCCGGTGTATTCGACGCCCGATATGATCCGGTTAATGGAGACGGCGGGGTTTCTCGCTTTGCAGCCGTTTTGCGATGAGGCGGAAATCACGGTGGGCACATCGATCCACGTGCTGCATCTGGCGGCGACGGGGATCGGCATGCAGATTCGAGCGGAGGCCGAGCTGGAAGAATTTGACGGCCGGTTTTACCGGATGCGCGTCAGCGCCCATGACGGCACGCGGGAGATTGGGCGCGGTACGATCGGACGCGCGGTAGTGCATGTGCCGAGTTTTGTGGCGCGCATGCGCGAGAAGGCNNGAGAGGCGCGGCGTCTTTGGCGGAGACCGAGATGAGAAGGCCTCCGGCGGTTTGCGGGTCGAAGAACAGAGTGCGGAGATCTTCGGGCACTGACGCGTCGTATGCAACCAGACATTCGGCAAAATCGCGATTGGCTTTGAGGCCTCCGGGAATGTGGCCGGCATGGATGCAATCAAGCGCGCCGGGGAGGACGGGAACGTTGGCGGAATGAAAGACGAAGCTGATGTTCGAGGCGAGCGCCATTTCGCGGGCGTGGCCGATCAGTCCGAAGCCGGTGACGTCGGTCAATGCGTGGATTTCGAAGCCTTTCGTGATGGCTTCTGAGATGACTTCGGCGGCAGACTTGTTCAGCGTGGTCATGGACTTTACGGCAGCGGCGATCCAATCCTCTTTGGCTTCGCCTTTTTTTATGGCGGTGGAAATCACTCCGGTGCCGAGGGCTTTGGTGAACAGAAGGCGGTCGCCGGGTTGTGCGCCTTGATTGGCCAGGAAGCGCTTGGGGTGAACGAGTCCGGTGACGGAGTATCCGAATTTTGTTTCGTCGTCGCGAATGCTGTGGCCGCCGACTACAGTACATCCGGCTTCGATCATCTTCGACAGGCCACCAGCGAGAATGCGCTCCAGGATTTCCAGGTCGCCTTTTTCGGGGAAACAGACGAGGGCGAGCGCGGTCAGCGGCTTTCCACCCATGGCATAGACGTCGCTGAGCGCGTTGGTGGCCGCGATCTGGCCGAAGGTGAAAGGGTCGTCCACGATCGGGGTGAAAAAGTCGACGGTCTGGACGAGAGCGGTCTCAGGCGTGAGTTGATACACGCCGGCGTCGTCGGCATGGTCGAAGCCGACTAGAACATTCGGGTCGTGTTGCCGGGCTAATTTCCCAAGCACTGTGTCCAGCGCCGCCGGACTCAGCTTGGACGCTCAACCCGCGGCTTTAACGGACTCGGTGAGACGGAATGGTTTTGTGTCGGGCACGAGGCCATTGTAGCGGAGGGGCGCCATTGCAGAGGTCAGAGGTCGGATTGCAGAGGTGAAAACCCAAACCGAGGTCAGAGGTTAGAGGTCGGATTGCAGAGGTGAAAACCCGAACCGAGGTTAGAGGTTAGTGGTCGGATTGCAGAGGTTAAAATCCAAACCGAAGGTTCTTACCTCTGCAATCTGACCTCTGCAATCTGACCTCTGACCTCTGCCCTTACCTCTGACCTTACTTCACGCTAAGCTGAGTGATCTGGAGGTCGGGATACGCGTGGTTCCACTGGGCGGAAATGCTCTCGAAAGTGAGGCGGAAGGGTTTAGTCTGGCCGGGCGCGAGGGGGGAGAGGTTGAGGTCCACGGCGTCGTCGTAGGGGCCACCGGTGCGGAGAATCCGGAGGGGGCGCTCTTCGCGTTGCGCGGTTTGTCCCAGCTCGTCTTTGAAAGTGATTTGAACGACGGCGTGAATCACGGTCTGATCGCCGGAGTTGGTGATGGCGCCGTCGAGATA
>PMSZ01000292.1 GCA_003168235.1 Acidobacteriaceae bacterium | reverse complement strand
CGAGTGAGGTCGGGTGCGACATCCCCCGCGCGGACCGCGAGAACCACCGCGTTGGGCGCGAAACCGTAGAGAGAACTGCCTGAGTCGACGATCTCCTGTACATAGGTGTTGAAGTCACCGACGTGGATTTCGAGATCGATGCCGTAACTGAAAGCCTCGGCGCGCAACAGAGGAACGATGGGCTCGACGGTGAACGAGCGGAGAATGGCGAGCTTGAATTTCACCAGCGATAATCGGCCACGCACTTTATCGATCCGCGAATTGACGAAGCTGGCGGTAGCCGAACCCGGCTCGCGACGCCAAAGTTCGCCCAGGCGCCGGGATGCCGCGTCAGGCGGGCCTTCAGCGATAAGGCGATCAGCTTCTGCCCGCAAGTTCGACGGATTGTGTTCTTGGGACATCGTAAGCGAGTCGTCTATGGCGCTTCCGTTTTCGCTACGCCCATGCGGCCGGTGCTGGCGAGACGCGCCAGTGGAGTATCGGATTTCAGCCACAGCTTGAAGTCGAAATATAGCGGATACAGAAAACTCATGAAGCGCACAGAAAACGACGGATGCAGATTCCCGGGCGGAGTATCGAGCGCATAGCCGGTCGCTTTGAGCATCTCGCCGTCTACGCTTTCAATGTCGCGAATCTCTTCGGATTTGAACATGGTTTTCCAGCGGCCAATGGTTTTCGCTTCGGCTTCATGTCCGTCACCGCGAAATGACGAATTCGGGTTCTGCAACGATCCGAGCGCGACCTGCTGAATGCGGTCGTAATCTAAATACTGCCCAATGAATGTGCCGATGCGCCCGAGCGCCTCCCGCGGATTCTGCACTACATCCTCATAATGCACTTCGAGGTAATCGTCGCCCATGGCTTGTCCGTAGCGGCGACCTTTGCTGACGATCCAGCGCCAGAAGATTGCTGGCGCAAGGTAGGCGCGGGCGCGGTCCCAGGGCAGCGGACGGATCCATCCGATGCGGTGCAGGGAAGCGGTGACGTCGCGGCCATCACGAATAATGTGGACGATCAGCGCGTTGGGAATGAATTTCTTGATCAGCGGCAGATAGAGCAGATGAAGCGGCGTGCATTCGGCCCAGCGCTGAGCGCCCTGTTTGTCGGCGACCGCTTCCATAACGATGCGGAGAAAGTCGCCGGCATTCCTGCATTCCTCCATCACGCGCTGATCGATGGCTTCAGGCTTCAGGCCGGTGCGCTCGAAGAGCATGCTCTTGTAATACGCGTCGAGCAGTTTGCGGCGATTGGCGCGATGCGTCAGGTTGCCGAAGCGCAGGCCGAGAAGGTTAAAAGCGTTGCTCTCCGCGTGGTAAATGGCGAAGCCCCCGGCTGAGAGCAGGGTGTGATAAAGAAACTTGGTGCCGGAGCGTCCGCAGCCGAGCACGAACACCGGGGCCTTAGAGCGCGCGCTGAGTTGAGCACCGACGTTCTTGTTCTCGATCGTTTCGGCCACGGGGTTCATGACGATTTCTCGGAAACCGGACGGCCCGGCAGTGTTGGCGGATCTTCCGCCAGTTCGAGCGCCGAGATGTTGGCGAAGCGCCCCACCGGCGTGTGCAATTTAAGCCAGAGTTTGCCGCCGAGGAAGGCTGGATACATCGAGCGCATCATTGAAAGGCGCGGAGAAAGACGCAGGCTGGCGCGCCGTTCCGTGGCGGGAAGCGAGAGCGGGTAGCCGTTTTCTTCAAGGCAATCGCCGACCGTGGCTTCGATGGCGGCGACGCTTGCGGCGGAAAGGCGCTCCTTCCAGCGGCCGAGAGGATGTATTTCTTCTTTCCGTTCTTCTTCGCGAAACGACGAATTGGTTTCGGAAAGGCGTCCGAGCGCAGCGCGCTGGATCTGATCGTAGTCGAGATCGTGATCAATGAATCGTCCAAGTGTCGAAAGCGTTTCACGCGGATTGGTGATCAGGTCTTCGTAGCGGACCTCGATGTAATCAGCGGGAAACAGGCGTCCGGCGGCGCGTCCGCGGCGCACCATCCACTTCCAGTAGAGAGCGGTCGCGACCAGGCTGTTGGTTTCTGCGCGGTCCCAGGGCAGCGGAGCGAATCCACCCATTTTCTTGAGCGAGAGCGCGATGTCGCGGCCGTCGCGGATGATGTGCACGAACAGCGCGTTCGGAATGTCTTTTTTTACACGCTCGCAATGCAGAACATTGTCGGGATCATAAACTGCCCACCGGGATGCATTCTGCTGTTCGGCAACTGAATCCATCACGACGCGAATAAAGTCGCCACCCGTCTGGCATTCGCTCAGGATGCGCGCAGAAAGCTGGTCCGCTGCCAACCCGGTGCGGCGGAAACCCTTGCTGCGCAGCCATGTGGCGACGATCTTCTTCCGGCTGGTGCGGTTACTCATCGGTCCGAAACGGGGGATGAGGACCTTGTAGATCGGCAGGTATCCGCGGTAGAGGGCGAAGCCTCCAGAGGACAACAACATGTCGTACAGGAGGTTGGTGCCAGAGCGGTGGCAGCCCATCACGAAGACAGGCGAGCTCTTGCGCTGACTTGGGTTTGGCGTGGGCAAGCTAAAGAAAATCTTATCACGCAGCATTGCCCGAGTCGTTTGAAAGCCTTGTGAAAACAGGGGTTACGGAAGTTACCCGGCGTTTATTTCAACGTCTACTCCACGCCTTTAATTGCAGCCTCTACGCCCTCCACATCGGCTCCGATGTCGCGGCCGTCGGAAGCGGCATCGGCTCCCGGAGACTTGCGTGAACATCCCTGATCTTTTTCATGGCAAAGCCGGGGATTCTTGCTGATCGAGCCTTTCAACTCGCGGACGCCGGCGGCTTCGGGTGAAGATACGATTGTGTTTCCCTTGGGCCAACCGCCTTTGTCATTGGTAATGATGAGGTTGTGGTCGAAGCGGAATGGGTCGAAACATGCCTGCAGAAGGGCTTGCGCACCCATGCGCTGGTTTTTCTGCGCGCAACTATCTTTGCCGCCGCCGGCAGAGGCGATAGCAGGACGGCGTCCTCCATCCACGGCGAAGAGGCTATTAATGATGCTGAAGTTTTTCAGCTTGTCGGCGTCTTCCTTCACCATGATGGCCGCGAGTATCCCGGGACCGAATGATGTGACATGGTCGATCACCACATCATGAAGTGGCGGGCCACCAGACAGCATCACCAGGAAAACGCCGCCGCCTTTGTAATCTTCTTCGTGGAGATCGTCGGCGATGATGTCGTGAATGCTGTAGATTCCCCCATCGGCGGCAATGCCCTTACCCTTGGAGGCATGAGAATTCGAGATCTGGAAGACGCCTCCCACGTTGCGGATGCGGTTGTAGCGCAGAGTCACGTCATTGACGCGACAAAGCGGACAGTTGCTCCCTTGACTGCGCGCGCTCAGCAGCATCGAGAAGCCTCTTTGACTGAAACCGCCCCAGGAGTTTTCCAGCAGATTGGCTTCGGCCAGAACGCGTACGGCGCTCTTCAGTTCGAAGTGGTTCTTGACGATATAAGGGTCTCCCTTTGGACTGGGAGTGTAGCCGGGTTCGCCTTCTTTCCAGATCATCGGTTTGAACATGTGATTGCGGCGGATTTCGATATCAGTCGGGTTGTTCTTGGAGGGAGCGCCGCCGAAAAGAATGTTCTCGCCTGAGGATTCGAGAAAATTGTTGTAGATCTTGAAAGTTCCGAATGGGTCGTCGCTATGCGCGCCGCCGACGGCGGTCGCGTCGGTGCATTTTCCTGAGCGGGCGATGCAATTGAGCTCGCTGACGTAAGAATTAATGACGGCCACAAAATGGCTGCCTTCGACCAGTCCAATGCCGTGCGCAACCTCGGTGCCCGGTGCGGGATGAATGTAATTCCGGTCGAAAATAATATGGTCTTCATGCTCCGTGCTGATGAGGCGGGTAATGTTCGAGTCCGGCCGCGTGGTCCACTCGATACCGATGAAGCGCAGATGGTCTCCAACCGTCACGCCTGAGGGGTCCTTCACCTCGATGGTTGCCAGAAGCTTGGCGGGACCGCCGGCGGGTTGGGCAAAGGCCGGCCGGCCGGGAAGACTGGCGATGCCGGCCCACGCGGGAGAAATGCGCGTGCCCTCCGGCGGCAGCTTGGAATCCGGCGTATCGGTACGCACTGTGATGTAGTGTCGGTCGTCACATTTTTTCGCGGGCAAGCTGGTGACTTCGTAAGCCGCTCCCGCGGGAAGCAACAACGTGTCGCCACATTTCGCGCTGTTGATGGCGTCGGCGAGGTCCGCCTTCGCGGCCACTTGGATCTGCTTTCCCGGCGAGGGCGTTCCATCGAGACCGGTGTAATAGCACGATTTGGGCAGATCAGCGGGGCCATCCTTGTCGCCAAACCGCGGCACGTCGCCTTTTCCGCAGTAGGCATTCTCGCCAGTCGGCGGTGCGGTTGCCGAAGCTATAGCCGGCAAGAACGCGAAGGTCAGAACGAAGATCAGAAGTAGAGAAAGACGAAGCATTGCGGGCGACACTTTCGAGCGGGAAGCGTGCGAACCAAGCCGAACCATTTTGTCTTTCTCCGGATGCCTCGCGCATGCTGAAAACGACGGCAAAAAAGCCCGCGGGCACAGTTCATGGGATGGGTCGAGCATAGCACGGTCCATCTGACGATCAAGCCTGGGCGAACAGAGCATGGGCAAGAAAAAAGGTGGCAAGAAAACATGGCCAAAGAAAAAGGTCCGCGGGAGGAGACGCGGACCTTCTTCGTCAGACATGTTCTTACTCGAGCGAGCAACAGCTATGGGACGTTAGCCAGCGCTGCTTCCAGCCCGACGATATCGGCCCCCAGGTCCTTACCGTCAGTGCCCATATTCTTATAGGGACTGCCAGGGAGGAGTTGGTAATTTCCGCCGTTGCCGTTGTTGTAGTCGGTAAATTGCACATCGGCCACAGTGGTGGGGAAGTAATTGCCCTTCGGCCACGAGGATTGTGGGAACTGGCTCGGAGTTGCAATCAAGCCGTTGTTAGAAAACGTGTAGCTTGCAAAGCAACTCGTAATGGTTGGAGCCGGCACATCCTGGGCGGCACAACTCGTCTTGCTGCCGAGGGCGTCCCAGATCGGGTAGCGGCCCGTCAGAATCAGAGTGTTCTGGAAAACGAATCCGTACATGGGCTTGTTTTGCGGTAGATTTCCCATGGTTGCCAGGTGACCGCCGGCATCGGGAAACGCCGTGATGTGATTGACGGTGACCGTGTTCAGCGGATTCGTAGGCCAGCCATTCGTGATTTCGAAAGCGCCGCCGCCGCCCACATACTGTTTGCTGAGATCGTCCATGACGATGTCATGAATGCTCCAGCGGGTGCCAGCCAGCGCCGGTGCTCCACCTTGGCCGTTACCGGACAACGACGTCGCAAGCTGTATTCCGCCGCCGGCATGTGAGATCTGGCTATAGCGCAACGTGACATCGGTGACCTGGCACAGCGGACACACGTTTTTGCCGCTTTTCGTGTGCTGGTTCTTGGGACAGATGAGAACGCCAAAGCCAGTTTGGCTGAAGCCTCCCCAGACGTTGTCCATTAAGTTGGCGTCAATGAGCACACGGACGGCGTTCTTCAGCTCCATGTGGTTCTTGACGATGAACGGCTTGCCCGTGGGACCGCCGACGAATTGCGAATTGCCAGGCATCCATTGCCAGGGCTTCCAGAAGTGATTGGAAAGAATCGTAATGTCGGTCGGCGTTTTGGTTGCAGGTCCGCCGCCGAAAATGATCCCCTCCCCCGAGGCTTCGAGGAAGTTGTCCTGAATCAAGTAAGGACCGTCCTGCGTATCGCTGATGCCGCCACTCACCGAGTGAGCGTCGGTA
>PMSZ01000551.1 GCA_003168235.1 Acidobacteriaceae bacterium | reverse complement strand
ACGTTGCCCGGCCAGTTGTAGCTCACCAGCGGACGCAGAGCCTCGGTGGTGATGCGGCGCTTGGGGCGCTCGTTCTCGTCGGAATACTTTTGCAGGAAGTGCTGCACCAGGAGCGGGATATCTTCGCGCCTCTGCCGCAGCGGTGGCAAGTCGAGGCTGATGACGTTGAGACGATAAAAAAGATCTNNGGTCTTCGCGGAACTTGCCTTCGCGCACCATCTGGCGGAGATCGACGTTGGTGGCGGCGATGATGCGGACGTCGACCTGAATTTCCTGCACGCCGCCCAGGTGCATGAATTTCCGGTCCTGCAGAACGCGCAGGATTTTGCTCTGCGTGTCCATGCCCATGGTGCCGATTTCATCGAGAAAGAGCGTGCCGCGGTCGGCGACCTCGAAAAGGCCTTTCTTGGACGCGATGGCGCTGGTGAATGCGCCTTTCACGTGTCCGAAGAGGGTCGATTCGAGCAGGTCGGGCGGCGTGGAGCCGGAGTTAACCGGGACGAACGAACGGTCGCGACGGGTGGAATTCAGATGGATCGCCTTGGCGATGAGTTCCTTGCCAGTCCCGCTTTCGCCTTGCAGCAGCACGGTGGAGCGGCTGGGAGCAACCTGCGCGACGAGGTCGAAAATCTTGAGCATGGGCTCGCTCTTGCCCACGATGTTTTCAAAGTTGTAGCGCTGCTTGAGCGCGCGCTTGAGCTGAATATTTTCTTCTTCCGCTTTTTGCCGGGCCACGGCAGCGCGCACGTCGGCCAGCAGCTTTTCGTTGTCCCATGGCTTCTGGATGAAATTCGTGGCGCCGGATTGCATGGCGCGGACGGCGTTCTCGACCGTGCCGTAGGCAGTGATCATGATGACGGCCTGTTGCGGATGCGCCAGCCGGACTTCACCGAGCACGTCCATGCCGTTTTTGTCGGGGAGCGCGAGGTCGAGCATGATGACGTCGAAAGAGCGCTCGCCGATCTGCGCCAGCCCTTCGCGCGCCGTAGCGGCAACCACGACGGTGTAGCCTTCGAGCTGAAGCAGCGTTTCCAGCGATTCGCGGATTTCCGCTTCGTCGTCGATGATCAGAATTCTGCCCGCGCTGGCCGGTGTAGATTCCGGCGGGTTTCGGCGCGAGATAGCCGTCACTTCCGACATGGCGAGTTCAGACATGGATGGCCTTCCTTACCAAGGGAAAATCGAGGGTGAAGGTGGTGCCTTCGCCCGGACGGCTCTCCACACGAATATTGCCCGCATGTTCCTGGATGATGCCGTAGGTGACGGAAAGGCCAAGCCCGGTGCCGCGCGCCTGACCTTCGCGCGGCGAGGTCTTGGTGGTAAAGAACGGGTCGNNGGCCCAGGCCGGTGCCTTTGCCTACCGGCTTGGTGGTGAAAAACGGATCATAGATGCGCTGAATATTTTCCTGCGCAATGCCGGACCCGGTGTCGGAGACGCGCACGCTGACCAGTTCGCCATTCAGCGTGGCCACGTTCAAAACGCCGCCACCGCTCGTCGCCATGGCGTCTTTGGCGTTGAGGAACAGATTCAGAAACACCTGCTGCAGGCGGCCGGCATTGCCCTGAATCAGGGGAAGATTGTCGTAAAGTTCGGACTGCACTTCGATGTGCGCGACTTTGAATTGATGTTCGAGAAGCGCGAGAGTGTCGGAAATCACTTTATTCAGGCTGATTTCGGTTAGTTCGGTGCCGGTGGTGCGCGAGAAATTCAGCAGGTTGTTTACGATTTCGGAAGCGCGGAAAGTCTGCTTGGTAATTTTCTCGAGCACGGCGGCTTTCTGCGGATCGGACTGCACCTGCTTCGACAGCATCTGCGCGTAGGAGGAGATCACGGCCAGCGGCGTATTGACTTCGTGCGCCACGCCGGCGGCAAGCAATCCGATGGAGGAAAGTTTGTCGGCCTGGGTGAGCTGCACTTCGAGTTCGATGCGCTCGGTGATGTCGTCCATGATGACCAAACGTCCGACGACGTTAAATTTGCGGGTGACGAGCGGCGTCATGGCGACGTTGACCACGCGCGATTCGCCGGTGGGCGTGACCAGGCGGAACTTGTAGAGATTGTGGATGCCAGGATTCTGGCGGACGCGGTAGAACTCCTCCACGAAGGATGCGGGAAAAACCTCGCTCAGGGAACGTCCGACTACCTGCCAGCGCGGCTGGGCGTACATGACTTCCATCTGCGAGTTCCACGATTCGATGCGGTCCTGCAGATCGACGGCCATGACGCCAACGTTGATGGATTCGACAATGTTCTCGTTGAAATCCTTGAGGCGCTCGTACTCACTGACTTTCTGTTCGAGCGAGGCGTAGAGCCTGGCATTTTGAATGGCGATGCCGATGTATCCGGCAAGGGCCTGCAGCAATTCGACGTCTTCGCTGGAGAGGAAGTCGCCTTGCATGGTTTTGCCGAGGCCGAGAAAGGCGATGGTCTTTTGCCGTGCGTGGCAAGGAATGTAGTAATTGAGATCGAGGCGTCCGATGGCTTCTTGCGCGGCCGAGTTCTCGCGCGGCAACTGGCGCGTGTTTTCGAAGAAGATGTGTCCGGCGGCGTCTTCGATGCGGGGCTTGGCCAGAAACGACAGATCAATCCCGGTGAGGTGAGCAATGCCGAAAGACTTTGAGAGCTCGAAGCGCGAAGATTCAGCGTTGCCAAGAAAGATGGCGATACGATCAACCAGCAACGTGCGCGCCAGCCGGTCGACCAGCGAAGAAAGCATTTTGTCGAGATCGGTTTCCGAACTCAACTCGCGTCCAAACTCGATCAGGGTGCGACGGTAGTCGTAGCCAGTGCGGAAGAAAAAGCGGTCGAGTTTTTCCTGGATCCATCTGCGTACCGGATCGAAGAGCAATGCCGTGACGACTACGGCGATCGTAAGTCCCCAGGGTCCCGAACTGGGAACGCGGGTGTGGACGAGCTCGGCGATCGAAGCTACGCCGGCAAAGTACAAGCCGACGATGGCTGCGGCGGCGAGCGTATAGGCCATGCCGCGTTTGAAGATCAGATCCACGTCCATCAAGCGGTAGCGGAAAATGGCGTAGCCAAAAGTCAATGGCAGCAATCCCAGCGACAGCACCGACACCTTCATGATGGGCGACGGCATCACTCCGAGCAGATACGGCAGCACATAAAAAAGCGTGAAGGGGGTTATGGCGAGGATGGTGCCGCGAGTAATCCACTTGAGTTGCTGCCGCAGAATCGGAGTCGTGGCCCGGCGATAGTTGTTCCAGAGAACCACTGCCGCGGAGACGAAGAAAATGGTCAGATAAGCCGAGTGCACTCGATTGAGATTGAAGAGCAATGAGTTGCTGGCTTTCAGGTACTCGAGAGCCAACAACTGGATTCCGAGCAGCACGGCCCCCGGCAAATAGACGAGCGGAAGCGACCAGCGATGTTTGTTGACGAAGGTGCGCCGTTCCGGGAAGGTCAATACGAAGTGCAGAAACAGCGCCGGCTGCAGCAGCCCTGCGACCTCATTGGCCCAAAAGACAGACCAGTCAAAAGCGTTGAACTTGCCGGTGTAGTGCAGCGAGTAGAAGACGAACGATACCAGGCAGAAGATATAGAAGTGCGTCGAGCCGACCGCCGTCCAGCGGCGCATCAGCACGTAGAGGCCAATGCCGAGATAAATGAGCGCGATCAGCCGCAGCCAATCGTTCATGGAGCGTTCGGCGGGAACGAGGACGACTTCAACGTCCAGCGGAACCGATCCCCGAACCAGCGAGTATGTGGCCTTGGAATAGACTCCGGAATAGTAAAGCTGGCGGGTTACAGCTCCAGCCGTGTCGACGTCACGACCGTTGATGCTGATGACTTCGTCGCCCCGACGGATTCCGGCGCGTTCGGCGGGACCGTTCGGTTCGAGGCGATCGGCGACCAGGTGTCCGGCGCTTTCCATCCACCAGGCGCCATCATCGGGAACGGCCAACTGATGCTCGATTTTGTAATTGAACCCTGCGAATAGCACCGCCGCGACTGTTAGAAGAGTCAGCAGGATGGCGGTAAACCGAGCCTCAAATTCGCGATTCATGGGCTGGGACGGCAGCGCGCCTTGGCCAAGTTTTCGACGCTCATTAGATGTAAGCAACTTCACTGCCACCCTTCTACTTTAGCCAACACCCGTAAGTCGATGCCATAGAGTAAGTTCCACAATTATAGAGAGGAATCGGAATAGCGGCTATGGATTATGGAATGTCGCTTCTGCTTTTTGGGATGCCATATTCGACCGCAAAGTATGCTCAGACTGGGTTTTCTTCCCAAAGAGGGAAGAAGGGTCTGGGAGTTAGGTATGCCGGAGGGAGATTGCGGACTGGTGCTGGAAGAGCGCTTCTGACTTGAAGATAAGGTGACGTGCCCAAACCCTTTTTGGTTTTGAGGGGTTCGAAAACCTTCCCCGTTTAACGAACCCCCCACTTACTGGGCCCGCCTGACTCCCTGGTAATCTGACTCACCTGGGAGAGGAGAGCAAATCCCGCAAGTGAGTGTGATAATGCGCCCGATCATTGGAAACGTCCATGGAGCCAGTCTGAAGCGATCTGAACTGATCTGAAGAACGAGCGATCTGAAGAATTTACTATGGAGCGCTTGACACAGGCGGGCGGCCAGAACAGAATTTGGGACTATATCTTTCGCGATTCTGGGGTTTCGTTTTGCCGGATAAAAAGGTGCGCTTTGACGATTTCGAGCTCGATTACGCCCGTTTTCAGCTCTATCGGGCCAGCAAGCCCGTTCGACTCGAAGGACTCCCGCTGCAATTGCTGATGTTTCTGGTCGACAAGCGGGGACAACTGGTCACACGTGAGCAGATCTCCAGCCAACTATGGAGCAAGGATGTCTTCGTCGATGTCGAACAGGGAATCAACACAGCGATCCGGAAGATTCGCCGCGCCTTGATGGATGACGCCGGAGAGCCGCAATACCTGCAGACGGTCGTCGGGCGCGGCTACCGCTTCGTAGCACCGAATGCCACAGAGGATTCGATCGCTAGTCCGTCCGCCGAAACCTTCATGGTTTCGCCGGAAGAACTGGGACGAGCCATCATGACTGCGGCCGGACTGGATCCGGAGAATCCGCGCGCTACACCGAATCCGCGGTACAACAAATCCGAAGACCCGCGTTGAAAACTGAAAACCTGTTTTTTGAAGATACTTCGGTAAACATGCTTCGGTCGCCAGAAAGACCCGGCTTGCCGCGTCTTCCCACTGCGGATGTGTCTCCAGCAAAAAGGAAGGGAAGCCAAACTTCCGGCTTCCCTAAAATGCAATAGAGAGCGATATCAATTAGTAAGAACCTGCTTGCGAGGATTTCGTTGCCCACAGAAGCGCAATATCCCGAAGAAAATTTGGCCTTGGTTGGTGAGCGGGCTGATGATCGGACCTGCGCGCGGGCGGACGCGCGCGCAGGCGCGGCTGCGGATGTTTCCGCAGCGCAGGCGCCGCTGCAGACTGAAGAACACTGGCTCGCACTCCCCGATGGACGCATGCGTTACCTTAAAGCCGGCTCAGGGCCTGCGCTCATTCTGCTGCATGGTCTGATGGGGTATTCGTTTTCGTGGCGCTTCACCATGCCCGCGCTCGCTCCGTACGCGACGGTTTATGCCATCGACAATCTGGGAGCGGGATTTTCGATCGCTCGCCAAGGGATGGACTGTTCAGTGCGCGCGACTGCCGAGCGCGTGTTGCAGTTTGCGGACGCTGTGGGGATTGATGGTTTCGATCTGCTCGGGACTTCGCACGGCGGAGGCGTCGCCATGATGGTCGCGGCAATTTGCGCCGAGTCGAAGCAGGCCGCTCCCCGATTGCGTCGCTTGGTGCTGGTCGCGCCGGTGAATCCGTGGTCGCCGCATGGCAAGCGCCTGGCGCCTTTTTTGGGTAGCCGCGCCGGTTCCTTACTTTTTCGCAATACGATCGAGCGCTGGCGCTCGCTCGACATTCTCTGGCTGCGGAGGCTGTTTGGCGACGAGACAAGAATTCCTCCCGATTCGCTCGAAGGCTATCGCCTGCCGGTGATCAAGAACCACGGCTTCCGACATGCGCGAGGCATTGTGTGGAATTGGACGGCGGACCTGGCGGAGATCGAAAGCGTGCTCCCCAAGATTCACCACTACCCGACGCTGCTAATGTGGGGAACCAAAGAACGAGCGGTAGATTTA
>PMSZ01000537.1 GCA_003168235.1 Acidobacteriaceae bacterium | reverse complement strand
GTCAAGGGGGAAACCCAACATGTTGTAGCCCGAAAGTGGTAAGGGTATCGATCTGTGTTTTGTTTCTGGTACTATGCCGAGTGCTCACCTCGGTAACGGGAACTTGACAAATTTCCCGTTTCCCACACTTAATATTATGTTAAGGTTGATAGACCCAAAGCCGATGTCAGAGGTAGGGCTGCGGGAGTTTATCAACCGCGCTTTGGATCGAGGCTTCGTGAGAGAGGGCTTTCATTCCGAAGTGGAACGCGCGGATCGAAACATTAGCGACGAGGATATTCGCTATGGCCTCTGCCTGAAAGGNNGAGGGGCTCCCCGAGCCATCTAAAACAGGTGGCTTTAAGTATTTAATTAAAACCGTCGATATAGACAACGTGGAATTGCATCTACTCGTAAAACCCGAGATTGGCACGTCGAGTCTCAAGATTTTGACGAAGTACTGAATTTTATGAACACTTTTCAAGAACACGATTGCGAGGAATCGGTAGTCGAGTACGTTTCCACTCCCGAAAAGCCCTATCGCTACACTGGGTCTGGCCTCGGAAATGTGTATCTCGTCGGCGTGAAGTACTGGGTATGTGCTTTTTGTAAGAAGCAAGCTGCCGACATCCCGTCACTCAACCTGCTACTACGTTCTATTGCACGCACTATTGTTGAAAAGAACTCCCCCTTGGTTGGCGAACAGGTTCGCTATCTACGCAAGCGACTTGAGCGGCCTTCTAAGGAGTTTGCTGCCCTAATCGGCATGACAGCAGAGCGGTACTGCACGATCGAATCTAGCGGTAACCCTCTCTATGAAGGCCGAGACAAGCTAATCCGCCTCGTATATCGCGCACTTTCGCGTGACAAGAAACTGAAAGAAGCCTTGTCAAACGAACAACAGATTGAGATGTGGCTTCTTTCGTTGCATAGTCGCGGAAATTCAGAGAGCATCGTCGGAACGTGGCTGGGAAATCGGAAGATTTGGCGCGTCGAAGCGGCCCTAGCCGCGTGCGCTTAGGGGGAGACTATGGCAGAAGCTTCTATTGACTTGGTTGCCCTCGCTGTGCAATTAACCCAGACGGCGATGGGAGACAAAGGCGGATGGATAGGGTCCGATGACCAAGTTATAAAATTCGTGAAAGCTATCCACAAAACCTTGGTTGATCTTAAATACACACCTCGGCAGTCTCCATAACCCCACCTTGTTCTATTTGCAAACTCCTTCCCTGTCACGGCAAATCCATTCTACCTGAAATTTGTGTCAAGTGAATAATCATCCTCCCCAGTAACTGGTCAGCGGTCACTCGGCCTCATTTTGCCCCGCAAGATTTCTTTCTCCAATGCACCTCCGGCAGCTATCCGCCGCGCCCCATCTCGCTTATTCTTGTTTCTGACAGGCGATCATCCCTGACTGGCAAGGATCCTCCCCCAATGAAAAACCCGTACGACGTCCTGAAAATGAAAGAGCAAGAACTGATCCGGGTCCGCAGAGAGATGGACGCTCTGCGGATCGCCGCCCACCTCCTCGCCGCCGAAGACCCCGATGCATCCAAGCCCGAATCCCAGCCCAAGCGCCAGCGCCTCGTAGAAATGCCCTAATCGCAAGTTCGTCGCCAGCTAGTCCGGCCAAACCTCCACTGCCTGCCGCTGCCCTCTTGACACCCCCTCGACAAAAAGGCATCATCATATCCCTGTATTAAACGCATTTAATACAGGTTATTCCCGCCCCCGGCAGGAGGAAGTTACTTGCCTTGCCACTACCTCCCCTCGATCCGTCTTACTTCGCTCGGCACAATTCTGCTCGCACTGCTGATACCCGCACACCAAGCTCAAGCGCAGTCTGCTTTCGTCCGTGTCAATCAGGTCGGCTACGAATCCGGCGAAACCCCATCTCGCGCCTACCTGATGTCCCGAGAGATGTCCGGAGAAACGTCCAAAAAGCCACAAACTGGATCCACCTTCAAAGTAGTCAACTCCGCAGGCACCACCGCATATACCGGCCACGTAGGCGCTCTTCTCGGCACCTGGAGCCACAGCAAAACCGCCACCTACGCCATCTACGCCCTCGACTTCAACGTTCCCGCCGGCGACCTCTACACAATTTCAGTTTCCTCCGCCTCCGGACGCGTCGCCGCCGTCTCTCCGCCGTTCGCCGTCGATGCACCCGTAACGCTCTACTCCGGCCTGCTCCTGAACACTCTGTTCTTCTATCAAACCGATCGCGACGGCCCCAACTTTATTGCCAACGCCCTTCGCACCGCACCCGGACACCTCAAAGACCGCAACGCCCGCGTCTTCGCCACGCCGCCCCTCGACACCAACGACTTCATCGACAACATTCCCCCCGCGCCTCCGCTGGTCTCCGCCGATCTCCCCAACCTCGACGCTGCCGGCGGATGGTGGGATGCAGGCGACTACGAAAAATACGTAGAAACCGTCAGCTACGTCACTGCACTCATGCAAATCGGCGTCCGCGATTTTCCCAGTCAGATGGGCGCGTCCGCGCCCCAGAATCCTCCTGCGCCACCCGGCTCGATTTCCTACGCCGGAACCAGCGGCCCCGGAGCACCCGCATCCTCCAACTTCACCGCCGAAGCTGCCTTCGGCATCGATTGGCTCCTCAAAATGTGGGACGACAAAACGCAAACCCTGTACTACCAGGTCGACAACAGCCAAGATTGGGATTATTACGGCGAGGGCAATCCCAGTTCGGCAACGGGCAATTGTGGTGGAACC
>PMSZ01000066.1 GCA_003168235.1 Acidobacteriaceae bacterium | reverse complement strand
CGCTTCGAGGAGCATCCCAACCTGCGCCGCATCATGATGCCCGATGACTGGCAAGGCCATCCCCTGCGCAAGGATTACCCGGTGGAGGGTTACCGCTAAAATGACCGAACTAGCAGGCATGCCCGTTCTTGAGCCGGCACAGGGCGCCAAAGACCAGCACATGGTCATCAACATGGGCCCGCAGCACCCGGCTACGCACGGCGTGTTGCGGGTCATCCTTAGGCTTGATGGCGAGAGAGTTCTCGGCACCGAATGTGTCATCGGATACCTGCATCGCGGGGTGGAAAAAATTGGCGAGAACCGCACTTACGCGATGTTCAATCCGTATGTCGACCGCATGGATTATGTTTCCGCGGTGTCGAACGGCCTGGGGTACTGCGAGGCGGTGGAAAAGTTGCTGGACGTGGAGGCTCCGCCCCGCGCGAAATATATTCGTGTGATTCTCACTGAACTTAATCGCATTGCGAGTCATCAACTTTGGTTAGGCACACACGCGCTCGATATCGGAGCGATGACGCCGCTGTTCTATACCTTCCGCGACCGGGAAGAGATCCTGAAGATTTTCGAGAAGTATTGCGGTGCGCGACTTACCACCCACGCTTTCCGCATCGGCGGCTGCCAGTACGAAACCTATGCGGGATTCGAAAAAGAGGTCAAGAAGTTTCTGAAATTTGTCGCGCCAAAGATCGACGAGTATGAGGAACTGCTGACTACTAATCGCATCTGGCTGCAGCGCACCAAGAACGTGGGCGTGATTTCGGCGGCGGATTGCGTAGCGCTCGGCGTGACCGGGCCGGTGCTGCGCGCGAGCGGCAAGAAATGGGACCTGCGCAAAGCCCAGCCCTATGCGGCGTATTCCGAATTCGATTTCGAAGTTCCGACCGGCGAAAACGGCGATACCTATGACCGGTATCTGGTTCGCATGGCCGAGATGCGGCAGTCGTTGCGGATTATCGAGCAGGCGGTGAACGGAATCCCGGAAGGTCCGATCATGGCGAAGGTGCCGAAGGTGATCAAACCTCCGGTGGGCGAAATTTATCATTCGATCGAAGCTCCGAAAGGCGAGCTCGGATTTTTTATTGTCAGCGACGGCTCGACTCAGCCTTATCGGGTGCGCGTGCGTCCGCCATCGTTTGTGAACCTGCAGGCGCTCGACTTGATGGTGCGCGGTTTGTTGGTGGCCGACGTGATTGCCGTGATCGGCACGATCGACATTGTGCTGGGCGAGGTGGACCGCTGATGCCCAACTTCATCACATCGTATTTCGGAAGCACGCTGACTCCCGGCGCCGCGGGCAACCAGTTCTGGGCGCTGGTATATGTGTTCGTTATTTTTACAGGAGTGTCGGTCGCCGTGATGGCCATGAACTGGCTGGAGCGCAAGGCGTTGGCCCATTTTCAGATTCGCCTCGGCCCCATGCGCGTGGGTCCGCACGGGTTGCTGCAACCGATCGCCGACGCAATCAAGCTGGCGCTCAAGGAAGACATTATTCCCTCCGAGGCCGATCAATTCATTTTCTGGGTCGCGCCGCTGATCGGCCTGCTTGCCGCTTTCACGGTTTATACGGTGATTCCGTTTGGGCCGTCGGAGGCGGTGAGCGATATGAACATCGGCATCCTTTTCATGCTTGGTGTCTCATCGATCGGTGTGCTCGGCATTGTGGTCGCGGGGTGGGCCTCGAACTCGCACTATCCGCTGATCGGCGCGCTGCGGTCGAGCGCGCAGATGGTTTCGTATGAAGTCGCCATGGGATTGGCGGTGGTATCGGCGGTGCTGATGACGAGTATGAACGAAAAAGGCACGGGCACGCTGAGCATGATCGGAATCGTGCAGGCGCAGCAACAGCAGGGCATATGGTTCATCTTCAAGTTTTTTCCGCTGGGTTTTATCGCGTTCGCCATTTTCGCCATCGCGATGATTGCCGAAACTAACCGCGCACCGTTTGACATGGCCGAAGCGGAATCGGAATTGACTGCCGGGTATCACACCGAATACAGCGGGCTGCGCTGGTCGCTATTCATGCTGGCCGAGTATGCGGCGATGATTGCCGTCTCTTCGATTGCGATCACAGTCTGGCTCGGCGGGTGGATGCGGCCGTTTCCCAACCTGCTGCGCGCGCCGGCGTGGGGCTTTATCTTTTCGCTTTTTCCCGGCCTGACGTTCGCGGGCCTGGCGGCGATTGCTGTGATCGGCACGATCCGCATGCCATCGCATTCGTTCTTCAAGATTCAGCGCATGGGGCTTGCCGGTTTCGCGGCCGTACTGGGTTTGATCGCATTTCTGCTGCTTGTGCTCGCTGTGGCAGGCCGATCGCCGGATGCGAGCGTGGCGGCCAGATTCAACGCGGGAATCGGGTACGTATATTGGTTTGTGCTCAAGATCGCTGTCTTTATGTATCTGTTTATCTGGTATCGCGCGACGTGGCCGCGCTACCGTTTCGATCAGTTGATGCGAGTGGGATGGAAAGTGCTGCTGCCGATTTCACTTGGTGTGCTAATCCTGACGGCCATCGCGGGGGTGGTAGTTTCATGAATCCCATGATGCACACCGTTGCTCCGATGACGATGATGAGTCCGGGCATGGCGCCGGTCGCGACGCCGTTCTTCTTTTATATGCTGGCGGGACTGGCGATCGCGGGCGGAGTGCTCGTTATTATGCTGCGAAATGCGGTGCATTCCGCACTCTCGTTGATCGTGACGCTGCTTGCGGTAACAGGGCTCTACCTGATGCTCTACGCTCCCTTCGTGGCGGCCGTGCAGATCTTTGTTTATGCCGGCGGAATTATGTTGTTGTTCCTGTTTGTAATCATGTTAGTCAACATCGATCGCGCCGCCAAAGACCGGCGATTCAATCGCATGTGGCCGATAGGATTGGCCGCAGGCTGCGGATTATTCGCGTTGTTTGTGTCGGCGTTTGTGAAGGGCAGAGCATTGTTTCCGGACCGCATGATGGCGATGTCCGAGTCGTCGAACACGCAGCAGATTGCAGATTTGCTATACGGGAATGTTGACAGGATGGGCCAATACAGGATGGGGCCCTACACGTTCGCCTTTGAGATCGCTTCGCTGCTGCTGCTGGTGGCGANNGGCCGTTGGTCGTTGGTCGTTCGGGATGCCGAATCGATCGACGAGTTGCAACGTCCAGCGACGAACGAACGGCGGCGGTTTTTATGGTTCCCATCACTACACTTCACTATCTCGTCGTGGCGGCAGCGCTGTTTGTGCTGGGAGTGATCGGCGTGCTTACGCGCCGCAACGTTGTAATCGTGCTGATGTCGATTGAGTTGATTC
>PMSZ01000422.1:618-7456 GCA_003168235.1 Acidobacteriaceae bacterium | reverse complement strand
CAGGAGTATCTGGATCCCGGTTATCGCAGTTCGGGAGAAATGGAAGAGATCGACAAGCCGTCGTTCGAGAACTTCCTGTCGAAACCTGGGAATCTGAGTGACCATCTCCTTTGGCAGTTGGGAGCGATTTCGATCCGTCCGGCGGTGCATCAGGCGGCCCAGCTGATTATTGGGAATCTGAACGAAGAAGGGTACCTGATCGCGAGCGACGAGGAGCTTCTGGGAATTGCCCCGGCTGCGCCTCCCGAAGCGGACGTAGAGGTTGCGGCGAAGATCGTGGGCGACGCGGAGGCGCTGGGGTTGGCGGTTACCGGGGCTACGCTTCCGGATGCAAGCTCCGATCATCATTCCGGTCATCTTTCTGATGATCAAGCCTCGGTTCCGGCGTCATACGAATCCCTGGAAGACGAGCCCGGATTTGCGCAATCGATGACGGGTGGCGATGCCGCTGAATCCTTAGGGGCACGGGAGGTCGAGCTGGGTGATCGCTCCGAAATGGCGAACCAGTCTCAGGGAACCCAGCCTCAGTCAACTCAGCCTCAGGCCACCCAGCCTCAGACAGGTGAGATGGGAGCGACCGAGTCGCCGCTGGCAACTGCGCCGAGCCAGGGAGCCGCTGCGGGAGCAGCCGCCGCGCCTGCGCGGATTCCGGATGTGGGCTTCAATGTAAACTTCGCCGTCGGGGACCTGCACGAAGCGCTGGAAGTTGTACGCCAATTTGATCCGCAAGGAATTGCCTGCCGTGATCTGCGCGAATGCCTGCTCTATCAATTGCGTTATCACTTAGAGCAGCTGCAACTGCAGAGAAACGGTCACGCCGAGAATGAGCAGGTAGTGAGAGACGCGATCGCGGTGGTCGATCAGCATCTACGAGCGGTGACGCTGAAGCAGTTCAAGGAAATTGCACGCGCCATCGTGCGTCCGGTGGAGGCGGTGCAAGCGGCGCTCGATTATGTGCGCACGCTCGATCCGCGGCCGGGGTTGCGCTACAACAAGGTTCCGGCGCGGCTGATTGAGCCCGATGTGGCGTTCGTGAAGCATGGCGACGAGTGGCTGGTCATCATGAACGATGAAGACATGCCGCAGTTGAGGTTGAATCCGGCCTACAAGCGCTTGCTGAACCGCGACGGTAATGACCGCGATACGAGAAACTACGTTAAAGATCGCTACAAATCGGCCATCCAGCTGATCAAGAACATCGAACAACGGAAACAAACGATCACGAAGGTTTGTTACTCGATCGTGGCGCGGCAGGAGGATTTCCTGGAACGCGGGATCGATCAGTTGAAGCCGATGATGATCAAAGAAGTGGCGGAAGAGATCGGCGTGCACCCGTCGACGGTGAGCCGCGCGGTGGCCAATAAGTACGTCCACACGCCGCAGGGAGTGTTCGAGTTGCGCTATTTCTTCTCGGAGAGCGTGCAAGGACCGGAGGGCGGCGGCACATCACTGCTGATTCTGAAACGCCGCGTGAAGAAGCTGATCGAAGAAGAAGATGCCAGCCGTCCGCTGACCGACGAACAGATCACTCGCATTCTGCAATCGCAAGGCATTCAGGTGACGCGGCGAACGGTGGCGAAATACAGGGAAGACATGAAAATTCCGAGCACGCATCAACGCAGAGTGAAGAAATAATTGCAGAGGTCAGAGGTCGGATTTCAGAGGTAAAACCAACCGCGCATCGGGTTTTCTTACCTATGAAATCTGACCTCTTACCTCTGACCTTGTTTTCCGGGAAGGCACTCAATGAACGTGGAATATACCGCGAGGAAGTACGACCTTAATCCCACCATTCGCAAGGAAGTTGAAACCGGAATCAATAAAATCCGCAAAATTCTGGGCGACCGATTCGAGACGAAGGTGACGCTGGCGGTGGAAAAGCGGCGGCACAAGGCGGAAATCGCGATTGACCCACCCCATGGTCCTATCGTGGGGCTGGCTGAGACCGCCGACATGATGTCAGCGGTCAGCGAGGCGCTGGAACATCTGCACAAGCAGGCGCTGAAATATAAGACTAAGTGGCTGAGCAAGAAACGCAAGGCGGTCAAGAAATTTGATGGCCAGTTGCTGGAACGAAACCTCGAGGCCACGCTCGGACCAGCGGAAACTACCAGCGTTTCCGTGCTAGTTCACAAGTTTCCTTCGGTGGCACGGACCACCGAAGTGCATCTGGTGCAGGCCCGGGATTCGGTTGCGCTCCGTCCGATGACGCTGGAGGAGGCGATCAAAGAGGCACATTTTCGCGACAAAGATGTTTTCGTCTTCCGCGATCCCAAAGGCTCGTTGATGGTGCTGCACCGGACACGGGACGGCAAGATGGAGTTGATTGAGGCGCCATAGGTTAATTGCAGAGGTTAGAGGTCAGATTGCAGAGGTGGAAGCAAAGGCGCATCGGCGCTTTTGCTTCTGCAATCTTACTTCTTAAATCTTACCTCTGACCTTGTTTTTCACTTGCTGCCGGTTGCATCCTGCGCCCACTGCATCGCCTGAAACCAGGCTGAGGCGACAGATTCATCGGAGATATTCAATTGCCTGGCCAGTTCGGTTGATTGCGTCCATTCGCCCGACTCTTGCGACAGCATGAGTTGGTAAAGGGGACGGAGAGTGCCGGGTTGGCCGAGCAGAGCGATCTTGATTTCGTGCTCCATGGGCAGTTGTTCGAGGAGGGTATCCATGCTGACCTCGAGGATGGCGTCCATAATGGAAAGCAAACCCATCAGGAAAGAGTCGTACTTGATGGGCATGTGCTGAGAGACCAGTTCGCAAAAACGGGCGCGCGTTAATGCCATCAGGACGAGCTCACTGCACTTCTGTTCGGCCGCGCTTACCGTGACCACGAGCCGGATCCAGCGCCGCAGTTCGCGTTCTCCCAGGATGGCGATGGCGTGGCGAATCGACTTGATTTCAAGGGCAATTCCGAAGACCGGTGAATTCAGATAGCGGAGCAGACGGTAAGAAATCGAGGGCTCCCCCTTGAGGAGCTTCTCGACTTCAGGCATGTCGAGTTCGGATCGGGAGACCAATTCGAGCAGCCGCATATAGTGCAGGCGGCTGGCGGGAACTTCGCGGCCGATGACGAGTTCTGGGCGACAGAAGAAGTATCCCTGAAAATAGACGAAGCCCATGTCACGGGCTTGTTGAAACTCGTGTGGCGATTCGAGTTTTTCCGCCAGCATCTTGCACTTGGCAGACCCAAACCGGCGCATCATGCCGGCGCGTTCCTCGGGCCTGGTGGCTCGTATGTCGACCTTGATGATGTCGGCAAACTCGCAGAGAGGTATGCGGGGATCGTTCGGGGCAAAATCGTCGAGAGCGATGCGATAGCCAAATGACTTGAGGCGTTTGCAGGCTTCAATCACGCGGTCTTCGGGCTCCACGGTTTCCAGAATTTCGGCCACGACCTGGTTGGGTGGCAGCAGCGTGATCAGATCTTTGAACAACACGTCGCGGGTACAGTTCACGAAGGCAAGCCGGTTTCCGCAAAGGGCGCCGATACCGAGAAGCAACGAGGTGTCCAAGGTAGAGCGGGCCGCGCTTTCGGGATCGGCGTTGAAGAAATCTTCGATACCGTTGCGAAAAAGAAGTTCATACCCGAACACATTCAGCGATTTGTCAAGAATGGGCTGGCGGGCGACGAAACGTTGTCCGGGCCGAGCCAGAGGATCTGGAGTGATGTCTTTCGTTGTGGCGGGCGCGGGTTTCACTTCTGTTCCATCGGCGTGGTAGCCGGGAACTTCAGAGAGACGGCGCCTGTAAAGATTCGGGACGTTGCCGCGGCGGAAAGCGGATTCTGGCTCACTTTGGTAATCTCGATGTGGAAAACCGGAGCATTCTCCGCTTGCGTATTCGGCGGTTTCACGAGTACCATCAAGATGTTCCCAAATGGCCATGCTTCCAGGCTGGCCGTTCGCGCCAAATAAAACTCCAGGCGCCTAGTTTTAGTACGACTGAACAACGACTGAACAGCGACATTTTGGAATTCCAAAGTTTGAGCATCGTTGTCGAATCGCATCCAGCCGATGTGGAGTTTGGTCTGCCGGTAGGCTAGCGATTTTGAACTGCGTGCATCCAACTGCGCGACGTGTACAGCACATTGCGCTGGGGTTGGACACGCCGGCAGCGAGGAAGACAAAACAATCGGGCTGAGATTCGGGCCAGGAATCGATTGTCGGGGATTGGCTTCGAGGATCAACTTCGGGGATTAACTTCAACGCTTAACAAGAGAAAAATATGAATGCAGGACCCGGACATTCCTCCGGAGGCGGAGGAAGGCACAAACGACGCCGTGGACGGCGTGCGCCGAAACGAGGAGCGGGCGGGCCGATGGGCCGTCCGAATCAGGAGCATCAGGGCATTTTTACGGCTCCCATGGACCACAGCTATCGCGCCAATCTGAATGGCGATAACGGTAACAACCGGGGACCGCGGCGGCCGGGTTTTTCCGCGTCTTATCCAGTGGTTGATCCCGAGCCATTGCCAGCGCCGCGAGAAGACGCGGCTTCGCGCGTTTTCGCATTTGTCGAGGACCTGTTTTTCCTGAGCAAGATTCAGGCCACGGGCCAAAAGATGAATGTGAAAGTGGAGTTCGTAAAGAACGAGAAAGAACTCACCGAGCGGATGAAGAGTAACGGCGAAGAGAAACCTTCTCTCATCATCTTCGACTTGAACAACGCCAATGCCAAGCCTTTGACACTGATCCCGAAGCTGAAGAGCAAGCTGAAAAAAGGGACGTCGATCATCGGATTTCTATCGCACGTGCAGGGCGATTTGAAGCAGAAAGCGCACGAAGTCGGTTGCGACATGGTATTGCCGCGGTCGGCGTTTTCGCAGAACCTGCCGCAGTTGCTGCGCCGTCATGGCGCCATCGAAGTCGAGTCGGGTGCGGCCGACTAACGTGCCGTTTTTTCGCGGGTGCGACATCCGGATATCGATTCGAGCGGCGTATTCAGTCTGACGTAATCAGTTTGACGACACCAGCCAAAGGTGCGAGTTGGCTACGCCTGATACAATTTCGCCGTGTTCCCTCACAAAATTCTGATCACGACGGCGGGCATGGTTCTGGCTGCCGTGGCCGTTGCCGAGCAACCCCCTGCGAGCAGCCAGCCTCCGGTAAAGGTAAATGTTCTCAATGTGTGCAAGCCTTCGGCTGACGAGCAGAAGGAATTATCGTCGGCGCTGGCCAAAGTGCCGGGGAAGCCGTTATTCGGGCCTGAGTATGAAGTGGCTCGGGGGCATTCTGTGCTTGATCCGAGCGCACCGATCCCGGGCATGGCATCCCTGCCACCGGGCGAGGTAGCGGCTGCCGACTGGGTCCGGATTCGCCGTGAGTTTCCGAGCGCCAATCTCTTCAGCAACGTCCAATACTCGTTCAGTATGGATGCGAAGAATATGGTGGAGACGCTGGTGCTGCGGGTGCGCGATCCCAAAGATGTGATGGAGGTTTCCATTGAAGACAGCGCATCCGCCGTGGCTTCGGCGGCCGCGATGTTGTCGACCAGAACGCCAGTGTCGCGAGTGAGGCTGGAGCGTTTCGGGAAGTCGTCGGTGGGTCTTTCGCGCTGCTCGGGAGAAGAGGGAACTCCACCGACGGACCAGAGCGCTTATGAACCGATCTTTCGCGCGGCCTCGTCGATTATGGAGCACTATCGCGACGCTTTGGGCGCACGCAAATTGATTCCGGAGGAATTGGCGCGCATGGGCATGGGCGCGGCGGCCAAGGCTTCCGCGAAAACAACCACGGGTGCCGACAGCAAGAAGAGTCCCTAGTTTTGCCGGCGAAGTGGATGGCGCCGGAGCGGTCTGAAGCGAAATCTATTTTCGCGAATCTATCTAGCAGTAGTAACCAGGACTGGGAGCCGCTGTTCCCAACTTCTTATGGATATTCGTAATGTTGTGATCGTGGGCTCCGGATGCGCCGGTCACACGGCTGCCCTTTACAGCGCCCGCGCTAACCTAAAGCCGCTCATCATCGAAGGCCATGAACCGGGCGGCCAATTGTCGATGACGACGCTGGTGGAAAATTTTCCCGGCTTTCCCGAAGGCATTACCGGACCGGAGTTGATCGAGAATATGCGCAAGCAAGCTTCGCGTTTCGGCGCCGAGTACCGCATGGGGCACGTGGTTAAAGCCGATTTGAGCAAGCGTCCGATCGAGTTGAGTTTTGGAAAAGAAATGGTTCAGACGCGGACACTGATCATTGCGAGTGGCGCGTCGGCGCGATGGCTCGGTTTGCCGAATGAACACGCGCTGATCGGCCACGGTGTTTCTTCTTGCGCGACTTGCGATGGATTTTTCTTCTCGGGCAAGGAAATCGCGGTGATCGGCGGCGGCGACTCCGCCATGGAAGAAGCCACGTTTCTGACGCGTTTCGCGAGCAAGGTGACGCTGATCCATCGTCGCGAGCAGTTTCGCGCCTCGAAAATCATGCTTGACCGCGCGCGCGCGAATCCGAAGATCGAGTTTCTGACTGATACGGTGGTCGACGACGTTCTCGACGTGAGCAAGAAAGAAGTCACTGCGCTGCGTCTGCGCAATCGGAAGAGTGGCGAGAGCTGGGACCTTCCGGTCAGCGCCATGTTTCTTGGGATTGGGCACATTCCGAATGCGAAGGTGTTCGAAGGCCAACTCGATGCTGACGCCGATGGCTACCTGATTACGCACAAGAACGTATTCACGAAAGTTCCCGGTGTGTTTGCCTGCGGCGACGTGCAAGATCGGCGCTATCGCCAAGCCATCACGGCCGCGGGTTCGGGTTGCATGGCGGCGCTTGAAGTGGAGAAATATCTGGAAGAGGAAGGACTGTGAGAAACCAGGTTACAGGTCTCAGGTCTCAGGTCTC
>PMSZ01000422.1:0-534 GCA_003168235.1 Acidobacteriaceae bacterium | reverse complement strand
TCATCAGGTAGGGCACGGTGCGCGCAGGATCGGCCTTGGCGGTTTCGCGCAAGAGCCAACCTAGACCTTTCTGCACCATGTGGTCTTTATCTTTTTCCCTTTCATCTTTTTCCCTTTCATCTTTGATCCGCAGCAATTGATTGGAAAGCCGCACGATTTGGGAAAAGAACTTCTTTTCTCGCGTGCCGCGAATTAGCGCCACGCAGGCGGCACGCCTCCGCCAACGATTCGGCGACTTCGCCCACTGAAAAACTTCGTGGGACCGGGACGGGTCGGCGGCTATCATTGGCGCCAGCAGATCGTGCACCAACGCGTCGTGGTCGGCCCAACTCGATACGCGGTCGAGCCACGAGGCGAAGAGCTGGAATTCGCGATCGCCAAAATTCCTGGTTTGATTTTCGAGCAGGAAAACGGCGAACACCTTTTCTTCAAGATTCCGGCCGGAGAAAAGTTGGTCGGCGACTTGCACCACGAAATCCATTCCTCGTTCGCGGGCAAGGCTGCGCCGGGATTGGACCGCGGCTTTTCTTAACG
>PMSZ01000122.1 GCA_003168235.1 Acidobacteriaceae bacterium | reverse complement strand
GAAGACCTTCTCAATCACGAAGAGAGAATCGATCAGGCCGCCCGCCAAAAGATCGAAAGCCAGAAGCGCACCATCCTCGAAGGCTCGCAGGAGTGGGACATCCTCTACCGCAAGTACTACAACGAGGAAGTCAAGAAGCTCGGCGTGTAAGCATCCGGTAGCCAGTACCCAGTCCCAAAATCAACGGACCGAAAGATGCCGGAGTGCTTTTGCCCGCTTCCCAGCGTAGCTTTACTGGGTACTGGGTTCCTGGTTACTAGGTACTGGGTACTGACCTTCATGGACCGAATCGTCTTTGAATCCGTCCACAAAATCTTCCGCCATCGTCCCGCTCTGTTCAATTGGCTGGGGCGCGAGCGTCGCGGCGAAACTATTGCCTTGAAAGACGTTTCATTCTCCGCCGCCCCTGCCGAAGTCCTGGCGCTGCTGGGCCCCAATGGAAGCGGGAAAACCACCGCTCTCAAACTGATCTCCACCATGCTCCTGCCTGACGCCGGCTCCGTTCGTGTCGGCCACAGCGATGCCCGCCTTGATCCTGGAGAAGTCCGCCGTCAGGTCGGCATTGCCGTCGCCGCCGAACGTTCTTTCTTCCCTCGGCTTTCCGCGTTCGAGAATCTCGACTTTTTTGCCGCACTCGATGAGGTACCTCGCAGCGACCGGCCAAAGCGCATCCAGCAAGTATTGGTCGATACCGGCCTCGTCGACCAAGCCGACACGCTGGTCATGAAGTTCTCCAGCGGTATGTATCAGCGCCTCGGGATCGCGCGCGCTCTCGTCAAGCGCCCCAGCGTGCTCTTGCTCGATGAACCCACCCGCAGCCTTGACGCCGGCACCACCGCCCGCTTCTGGACCACCATCCGCGCCTTGGCAAAACAGCAGACCACCGTTCTCATCGCCACTCACAACTTCGCGGAAGCTGCCGCCGTCGCCGATCGCCTGCTCCTGCTGCATCGCGGCGCGTTGCTGGCAGATCGGCCCGTAAGCCCTGGCGAAAGCGCCGACACTCTGCGCGATCTTTATTTTCGTATGACCAGCACTGCGGACTAGGAAGATCGTAGCGTGCAATATGACGATTTTGTAACTTGGTAATCGGGTAATTTTGCAATTTGAAACCTAAGGGCTCGTCCGATTACCAAATTACCCGATTGCAAAATTACAAAATTCTTATGTCTTCCACTCTCGACAAGCTCTACGCCATCCTGCGGCGCGACCTGCTCACCGCGGTCCGCCACCGTAGCGGCTTCGTCGTTACCCTGGTCGGAGTCTTCACCGAACTTGCCGCTTTTTATTTTCTCTCCCGCGCCATCGGTCCCGGATTTCGACCCGATGGCATCGAGTACTTCCCTTTTCTGCTGGTCGGCACCGGCCTCTACACTTTTTTCCTGACCAGCGCTCAATCCTTTCTGAACGCGGTGCAGGAAGCCCAACAAACCGGAACGCTCGAAGTGCTGATGACCACCTCCACTCCTCCGGCCGAACTGGTCGTGCTCAGCGCCATTTCCTCCTTTGTCGGCAACCTTGCCAGTCTGCTGGTCTATCTCTTTGCCGGAGTGGCCGTCTTCCGGGCAGCGGTCCACGCCAACCTGTTGTCCTGCGCAGCTGTCCTGATACTTTCTCTGGCCATCGCCCTCGCGCTCGGCATCGCCGCCGCCACGCTCCAGGTGGCGTTTCAGAAAGGTTCGTCTCTTTTGTGGCTGCTCTCCTCAGGACTCTGGTTTCTCAGCGGAACCATGTTCCCCATCCACAGTCTGCCTCGTCCCCTCGCCCTTCTCGCCCGCGCCGTTCCTCTGAGTTATGCCATCGACGGCATGCGTCGTGCGCTCCTCGGCGGCGAATCCATAATTGCCATGGCCCCGACTCTGGCTACCCTTGCAGCGTTTGGCGTCGTGCTGCTGCCGCTTGCCCTCGCCGGCCTCTCGCTCAGCCTGAGGCGGGCCCGGCAAAATGGAACTCTCTCATTTTATTGAGCCCATTCTATTGAGATCATGGCCGGATCGCTGTTTCGCTTTTCGTAATTTGCCCAAAGTGAGGTTGGCACCGGGGAAACTCGTGTAGTAGACTGGCTCTACTCTTATCGAAACTGGGGGATGAGCCAGCTTTTCCACTGGCTTCACGAACTATGAACGACAATCGGGCCCCACGCGAAACACACCAGCAACTGGACAACACGGGCAAGCACAAGAAGCCCTACCAGAAGCCAGCCTTCCGCTCCGAACGTGTCTTCGAGACGCAAGCTCTATCTTGCGGCAAAGTCGGCATCACCCAAGGCAATGCCAGGCGGGCGCGCAAAAAACTTCCTGATGCAGGAGGATACGACGATTCCGTCAACCTCGAATTGGAACGTCGTACGCTCAGCTCTGGTCGCGGATGTCATGCGCCGCAGCGCCGATTTCCGCCCCGACGCTCGGCTCACCGTTTACGCCGAAATTCGCGGCGAAAGCATGCTGCCTACGCTTTGGCCGGGTGACGTTGCCGCGATTGAGAGTTGCTCGCCTGCAGATGCCGGCCCCGGAGAAATCATCCTCGCCGTGCGGGATACGCGCCTCGTACTGCACCGCCTGCTCACCCCCTGCTCGGCGAATGGCTTTATTTTGTGCGGCGACTCCGCCCCCGCCTCGGACCCTCAGTATCCCAGCGACGCATTTCTGGGTCGCCTCGTGGGCGTGGTCACGGCAGGCCGAACCGCCTGTCGTCCTGCTTTCAAGTCGGGTGCCGCACCCTGGTCTCGCACGCTTGGAGTAGTGCTTTGCCATTGTGGCCCGTTACGCCGGTTGGCCTTGCGTCTGCACAACCGGCGCCGCACCTCGTCGCCCAGATCGTCCAACTTCGAACTCACGGCGGAAATATCTTCAGTGGCGCGGAGTTCTCGCTAGTGGCCGAGGGCCGCCAAGTTGAGTGCGTCGAAATCGGAGGAATACCAATCGCCCTCGCTACCTCCGACGACGATTTTCTTCATCTCTTGCGCCAGCGTTACGCCGGCTTCCTCAGTCCGTCGATTCCCGACTTTGAATTGGAGTTCGATCTAACCAGCCCCACTCCCGTCTCCGACGCCGACACCCGCGTACGCCGCGTGTTTTCCGAGGACACGAACCCCGAGCACACAAACGCCGAGCGTAAGAATAGCGGTCATTGGCTCATCGAACGCGGCGACTTTCGCGCTCGCTGGGACCCGCGCACCGGACGTGGCACCGTGCGCCAGAATCCGAACCCCTTTTCTCTCGATTCGGTTCTGCGCATCCTGCACAGCCTAATCCTTGCCGAGCGCGGAGGTTTCCTGCTCCACGCTGCCAGCGCCATTTGCGACGGCCGTGCCTTTCTGTTCTCCGGAGTTTCGGGCGCCGGCAAAACCACCATGACCCGGATCGCGCCACCCGATATCACGCTGCTGACCGACGAAATTTCCTACATTCGTCCTCTCAACGCTCGTGATCACGCTCATCCGAATAACGCTCATCCGAATAACTCCCGTCCCACCGGTGCCAGCTACGCCGCCTTCGGCACACCATTCTCCGGAGAACTCGCCAAAGCCGGTGAGAACTGCTCCGCCCCCATCGCAGCTCTTTTCTTTCTCGAGCAAGGCCCGGAAAATCGCATCGATGACGTGTCCTCCACCGAAGCCGTGCGGCGCTTGATGCGCAACATTCTGTTTTTCGCCGAAGACCAGGGCTTGGTGGAAAAACTCTTCGCCACCGCCTGCGATTTTGTTTCTAGGGTTCCCATTTACCGTCTGACGTTCTATCCTGATGGCAGAGTGTGGGACCGAATCCGGGATTTCCAGGGAGCAGCAGTACATGCCTGACAACTCTGTTTACATCGCGCGCAGTTCTGCCATCGCCGCCCGCGCCCTGGCCGGCGAAATGATGGTCATGAACTCCGCCGATTCCACCTTCTTCACTTTGAACCAGGTAGCAACCGCAATCTTCCAGGCCGCCGACGGACACACTCCCTTGCGCGATATCGTCCGCGACCGGGTCTGTGAACAATTTGATGTCGACTTCGAGCAGGCGCAGTCCGACGCCGAGCAGTTTGTCCACGAACTTTCTACCCATGGAATTCTGATCGTTTCGAATCAACCTCTGGGTGCGGAGGCAACTCGATGAGCCTGATGAGCGAAATGGGCCAGAAGGCATTTAACCTCGGAGTCCCCATCGCTATTCATTTGGATGTCACGTATCGCTGCAACGAGCGCTGCGTGCATTGCTATCTCGACCACGACGACCATGGCGAGATGACCACCGACGAAATCAAGAACACCCTCGATCAGTTGGCGGAGGCCGGCGTTTTCTTTCTCACCTTCAGCGGCGGCGAAGTCTTCATGCGCCGCGACTTCTTTGAGCTTGTCGAATATGCGCGCCGTCTCATGTTCAACGTAAAGATCAAGACCAATGCAGTCATGATCCACGAAGATGAAGCGCGCCGACTCCGCGAACTGGGCATCGATACCATTCAGATCAGCATCTATTCGCATCGCCCCGAAGTGCACGATGCCATCACCAAGCTGCCCCATTCGCTCGAGCGCTCCATCGCGGCCATTCGCTTCATGCGCGAGCAAGGACTGCGCGTCACCATCGCCAACGTGCTCATGACCGCCAACTCTGCTGACCACATGGCCGTACAGGCGCTGGCCGCCGAACTGGGCGCAAATTACACCCTCGATCCCACCATCACGCCCATGATGGATGGTGATACTTCCGTTCTCGCGCTGCGCATCCCGGGAAAGGAGCTCCCCGAGGTTTTTCACAATCCCGCGTTGGTCGAAAACCAGGAAGAGTTTTGCGCTCCCCCCAAGCCACCCTCCGATGAGGATCTTGAAGGCTATTCCTGCAGCGCCGGCCATTCCTTCTGCTACATTTCTCCCTACGGCGATGTCTTCCCCTGCGTGCAATTCCCTCTCCCTACCGGGAACGTTCGTCAGCAGAAGTTCATGGATATCTGGAATTTTTCGCCCCAGATGAACGAGGTTCGCTCCATCCAGTCCAAGCATCTGACCGTTTGCTCGTCCTGTTCGCACGTCGCTAGTTGTTCGCGCTGCCCGGGATTGGCCTACATGGAAGGCAATATGCGCGGCCCATCCACCGCGGATTGCGAGAAGTCTTTCTATCGGACAGGAATCCCGACCGCTAACATGCTGCTGCAGGGGTTATCGGAACCACGCACCTTCGCGGCTAATGGCGCGCCACTCATTCAGATCCAACCACTCGCCGCTCACGCCTGATGCCGCTCTGCCTCGGTGTCTAGATCGATCGCAGGATCGGTCACTAGATGTTACCTGATCTAGATGTTACCGGCCGCCGTTTGGCTGCGCTTCAAATCCACGGCCGCTTCCAGCGCCGCCAGTTGCTCCAGAATCCGCTGTAGCGCGGCGCGAATCTCATGCGTCGCTTCCTCGAACTTCACCGCCGCGCCGATGCCCATGTCCATCCGCACTACCTCGCCGTCCATGGAAACGTTGGTGTGTTCATGCGAGAACGTCAGTTTCAGCTTCGATCCGGAAAGCAGCAGACCGCGCGTTTCGATGTAGCAGCCGCCCAGGCTCAGGTTGGTAACGATGCCCAGCAGCGCGTGCCCCACGCTTTCTCCCGATATCTCAGCCGTGAGCCGGCCCCGCACTCGCGGATACAGCCTCCGATTCTTCGGCCCCGACTGACTGCGCTTTTGCAGATACATGCGCTTGTCGGCTTCGGACAGGATCTTTTCCGCGTCCATTCCATCTTCGGGATACACTGCCTTGCCCACGCTCAGCGACAGAATGTCTTCGTTGCAGATGTCTCTTCCCGCCTGTTGCGCCAACTCCCGCATCTGTTCCGCCTTGCGCATCGCGGCTTCAGGCGTCAGTCCGGGAGCGATCACCACGAATTCATCCCCGCCCATCCGAGCCACGTAGTCGTATTCACGGCTGGTTTCCTTCAGCGAATGCGCAAACAGCCGCAGCACACGGTTGCCTTCCAGGTGCCCAAAGCGGTCATTGATCTGCTTGAAGCCGTCCAGATCGGCGACCATCACCGTCAGCGTTGTGCTGTCCCGTTTGCAGCGCGCCATCTCCCGGTCGAGTTGCAGAAACAATGAGCGTGCATTCGGCAGACCCGTCAGGTAGTCCGTCACCGCCGAACTCTCCGCCTGCTCGTACTTCATCGCGTTCTCGATCGCTAGCGCCATCTTCGAGCTTACCGCCAGCAGTATGCGCAGGTGGTCGGAGGTAAAAAAGTCTTTCTCGGCGTGATACAACGCCACTACGCCCACCACGCCCTGCAGACCTTCCAGCGGCACCGCCAACGCCGAGTTCAGCGTGCTGTACTTTGAAATGTCGTTCAGGTAACCAGGCTCCACCGACGGATTGCCGTTCAGAATCGGTTTCAGGTTCTGTGCCACCCAGCCCGAGAGTCCTTGCCCGATCGGAATGCGCAGCGATGCAAACAGCCGGAAGTTGTCCCCATTCACATACTCCGGCACCAGTTCGTTGCCGTGGCGGACGTAGATCGCAATAGCGTCGTAAGGCATCGCCCGGCGCAACTTTACCGCGAACACCGAGAGCGTCTCGCCCAGGCTGAGCGACGCCCCCAAATCCTGGCTGAGTTCGAAAAGAGTTTGCGCTTCTTGCCGCGCCGCCGCGATTGATCCCAAAAAGCTTCGTTCCGGTGACTGGCGCTGTCCCTGCGCCGCAAAACCGGCCGCTGGCTTGATCGCCGGCTCGACATTGGCGTCCTGNNACCACATCCGGATCGAAAGACTTGCCCGATTCCTCCACCAGCCGCGCCATCGCTTCATTCAGAGGCAGCGCCCGCCGGTATTGCCGGTCCGAAGCTAGAGCGTCCAGAAAATCTACCGCCGCCAGAATGCGGGCCCCAATCGGAATTTCCGTCCCCCGCAATCCCAGCGGGTAGCCAGTCCCATTAAACTTTTCGTGATGCGCCCGCACAATGGGAACCACCGGATAGGGAAATTGCACTCGTTCCAGAATCTCCGCCCCGACCAGCGGATGGATCTTCATCTTCTCGAATTCTTCCGGCGTCAGTCTCCCCGGCTTCGAAACAATGTGCTCCGGAATCGCCAGCTTCCCAATGTCATGCAGCAGCGCCGCCGCCTGCAACGCTTCCATCTCGGCTTCGCCCACGTCGAGCTCTTTGGCCACCTCGACCGCATACACTCGGACCCTCTGCAGATGGTCATGCGTCGTCTGGTCCTTCGCCTCAATTGCCAGCGCCAGCGCTTCAATCGTGCGCATGTGCAAGTCCGCCATCTCTTCCACGTGCCGCTTCTCGTCTGAAAGTTTCCCCAGGTACAGCCGGTAAGAGCGATAAATGAGGTACACCACGGGAAGCGTCAGCAACGATGTCTGCCAGTCCGTGAAGCCGTGCAGCCAGCTGATCATGCCGACTACGCCCGCGCCCACCAGGTAGTAGGGAAAGCTCCAGAAATAGCAATCGGCCCAGATCTTTCGCAGTGATCGACGCTCGGTCAAAGAAATAACCGCCGCCACCGGCAGCGTATTCGCAACAAAATACACCGACGCTGCCAGAAACAGCGAAGTGGAAGGATTGTGCACCGCGCTTTGCCGTAAGAAGAACCGGTAGGCGCTAAAGGTCACCGCAATAGCGAGCGCGGTCGAGCAGACGTTGAAAGTAACTTGGATTGGATTCGGGCGTTCGTTATCCAGACATTGCACCACCACGGCCGCGCAGGCTAGCGCCATGGTTTCCGGCAAACTCAGTTCCAACACACCCAGCAGCAGAAACAGAAAGTTGACCGACATCGTGCCGGTAATTCCCGGCAGGTTCACCTTCAGCCGCGAAGCGGCCAGTGCGATCACCAGGTAGCAGAAAAACTTGAGCGGATTCTCGCTTCTGCCGTGCCACAAGGAGTATGTCAGGATGGTCGTCCCGCAGAGCACGACCACGGCGATAAAAAGGCGCGGCGCGGCGCTGATCTCCCTCCAGCTTTGAGGGCGAGATTTCATTCCTGGCACACTCCCGTCCCAGACACACCGAGTCGCCATTCCATCGCGTTAGAGATCGGCTTAAATAGAGCCAACACTCATTGATATCAGGCAGATGACGGGCAGAAAAGGATCGGCGGTGCTCCCGCCTAAACTTCCGTAACCAAGGGGGTGACGGCGAGGAGTGACGTTTAGCGACGCTTTGGCATCGTCAGAAATGCCGATTGGCTAAGTTATAGAAACAGCACGCAGAGGAATGCCAGTAGTCGAGGACGGAGAATCGAGGGCGAAGAGCCAGGCTTTCCCGCCCGGCCGAACGGTCAAAACGCCCCGTAACCCCACCGCCTCGATCATCCCGTTTTTACAACTTAGATTGCCGCCTTAGAAATGGAATCCCAACTGCGCCGTCAGCGCCCTCGGCGTCACAAAATGGGTTCCGCTGAAAGTCGACAAGAAGTTATACAGCGACGTTTTGTTAGCCACGTTGATCGCCGTCAACTGCAGGCTCCATTTATAACGGTCGCCTTTGAACAGGTTGTCATGCCCAAGCGAGAGATCAAACAGGTTGCGCGGCGCGATCCGCGGGGGATTGTGGTCGTCGTTCTCGGTGTTCGGCGCCGGCACTCTTATGCGGTTCGATCCAAACTGCGATGCCAGGCACGTGGCCGAGGGCAACGGAGTCGTCGGAGTTGCATGCACTCCATCGCATGTAAATCCGGCTTCAAACTCCTGATCGGCGCTTAACGGATTTCCAAAAGAATCTTGCAACATCACCGCCGGTTGTCCCCCGATCGTTGTCGACTGCGGACAATTGTTGCCGGCATCCACTCCGTAGCACGGCGCATTGCCCGCCACCAGACCGCTGTCATAGCGCCAGTTCCCGCCGAACCACGGACCGGTCTTCCATGGCTGATATTGCAAATGGGTAGTCTGATTGAACTTCTCGTCGTGATCGATACGGAACGGGAGTCCCGCGCCAGTCGACACCGTCGCGCCCGCCCCGCCGATCTGCGGCTGAAAGAACCGCGCCGCCACGCTCGAAAACACCATCTGCGCCGTAAAGCCATGCAGATTCGGCACCTTGAGGGTGCCCGCATACCCCGGAATTTTCGCGTTGTGCCACTCGATCGGGAACGTGATCGGAGTGTTGCCGAGCACGCTGAAATCGTAGCCGTTGTGCGTGTATTTCGTGATCCACTCGCCCGAAAAAACTAGATACCTCCCGAAAGCCTGCTGCAGTCCCGCGTGGAATTCGTTACGAAACCCAGGGCTCAACGGATTCGCCAACCCCGCCAGGCTCGGACTGCAAGCCAGCAGCGGATTCAATACCGCATTGCTGCACCCGATGCTCGAAAGAATCAGGTTCTCATTGAACGGAGACTCCAACGTCCGCGCGTAAGACACTCGAAGAACCGTGCCCGTCTTCTTGATGTTGTACGAAATTCCTATACGAGGCTCGGCCTGGCTCGCCGTCGTAAGGCCATTGTAAACATCCCCGCGCAAGCCCAGATTCATCGACCAGTGGCCAAAGCTGATCGCATCCTGCACATACAGAGCCAGCTCCTTCACGTCAGTATGGCCATTGAAGACATACGAGCTTCCCCCACGGGTCAAGTCATATGGAGCCAGAACCGGGTTGAACAGGGGATAAAAAACTGGGTTCGGGTTATACGGCTGGCCACCGGAAACATAGCCCAAAGTTCCGTACGTCGCCAGCGTGTTGGGCAGGTTGGCGCCTGTGCACTGCGAAGGATCGCTGAATCCTGGTACCGGAACATACGGGTTCGGATTCACCGTCGTTACCGGTGACGCGGTGATACAAGGTGCGTTGTAGGCTGGATCGACAATCCCGATCGTGTCGTTCTCGTTCAGAAATGTCTGTTCGTAAGTAGCGCCAGCCTTGATGTTGTTAATACCCCTGACGTAAGAAATGTCGGATCGAAGCCCCGCATTGGTCAGCGTCCGGTTCTGCCCCACCGACTGCCGCTGCAGACTCGGAGGCCCCAGGTCCGCGAAAGGGTCTTTACTCGGATAGTAGTTGTAATCGTCACGCCGCACAAACGCGCCCAATGTGAATACGGAATGCGTGCTGATCAGCCGCGTCCACGACGGTGCGATATTGAACGTCCCAATCTTGGAGCGTTGATCCGCTGCTCCCACCACCTCGCCCGTTGGCGAGATTCCGTTATAATCCTCCACTGCCGGCAAAACTCCGCTCAGTCCGCTCCAGGCCGTCGCATTCTCTGCGTCCAGCGAATTCGGCGTCTGGAACCAGCTCCGGCTGTAGCCGAAGTTCAGGTGGATCGAATCGGCCGACGTGATTTGGAAGTCCACGCGGTCGAACAAATTTTGTTCGTTGCCCTTGTCGTGGATCACCGCAAACTCCGGCGCGTCCAGAAATCGCCCGCTGTTCAAACCGCCCACGGAAATGAAATTACCCCAGCTCTTGCCTCCATAAGCAACGTCAGCCGACAAATTTGACGACCCGAACGACCCGTAAGAAGTGGTGATGCTGCCATGCGGACTGGTAATCCCCTGGCCCGAGCGTGTAGCCGCCACAATCACCACGCTGGTCTTGCCTCCATACTCGGCAGGTGGCGCGCCGGCGATCACTTCCATCGACTGGATCGAATCGACCGGAACCTGATTGGAAAAAGTCTTGCTTGACTGGTCGGTCATCGGCTGCCCGTCGATCGAGAACGAATTCTCCGCGTGGTCGCCGATCCCATGGAAGAGGCCATCGGAATCGGCAGCGATTCCCGGCGTGGA
>PMSZ01000443.1 GCA_003168235.1 Acidobacteriaceae bacterium | reverse complement strand
TGGCACCGATGAAGTCGGACGCGACCGCTTCGCTCGCGTGCTTTACGGCACGCGCATCTCTCTACTGCTCGCTCCCGCAGCGGCGCTGGTTTCGACCGCGTTGGCCGCGCTGGTCGGGGGGCTGGCCGGATATCTTGGCGGAACCTGGCTGCGCCTGGCCCGAGGCTTCACCGACCTGTTTCTCTCTTTGCCCTGGCTTTTCCTGCTGATTACCGTGCGCGCGCTTCTGCCGCTGAACGTTTCTCCGATCGTTTCAGTATTAATCACGTTTCTGATTCTGGGACTGCTCGGCTGGGCTGCGTCGGCACGTGTGCTTTCGACCAGCGCTGACGCTTTGCGCAACTCCGACTTCATTTTGCAGGCGCGAGCTTCGGGACTGCACGGCGCGCGGCTGTTCCTGGTGCATGTTCTGCCGAACCTGAAGCCGGTTCTGTACGCGCAATTCTGGATCTCGATTCCGGTTTTCATCCTGAGTGAGGCGAACCTTGGCATCCTCGGCTTGGGCGTTGCCGAACCGCTGCCTTCGTGGGGAAGCCTGCTGCGCGAACTGGAGGGGATGATTTCCTTTCGCGAAGAACCTTGGCGGCTGGTGCCGTTGCTGCTGCTCGTCGTTGTGATGACGTCTTTCCAACTGCTTTTATCGAATGAGGAAGTGACCGCATGAAAATAAATGTGACTGGCCGACGGGCATGGTTTCAGGTTTTATTCGGGTTCGCGCTGTTTCTTGCTTTGGCATTGAGCTGCTTCGCGCAGAGCGGCGGCGAATTGCGCTTTTGTCTGCGCTCCGAACCGAAGACCTTCGATCCACTGCTGGTCGATGATGACGCGTCGCTTTCCATCCGCTACCTGACGGGAGGAGTGCTGGCACGCGTAAACCGGCACACGCAGGAGCTCGAGCCAGAACTGGCGGAATCATGGAAGATATCGAAAGACGGCAAGCAGATTACGTTCAAACTGCGCCGTGGAGTTACGTTCTCCGACGGCAGTTCTTTTTCTGCCGAAGATGTTGCCTTCACCATGCAACGACTCATGGATCCTGCGCTCCATTCCTCGACCGGAGACGCGTTCCGCTCCGACAAGGGAACGGTCAGCACAAAGATCATCGCGCCGGACCAGATTGTTGTCATCTTTCCTGCACCTATTGCCGGACTCGATCGCCTCTTCGATCAGGTTGCCATCATGTCGGCGCATTCTCCGAAGAAAGAAGGCGCGGTGCTTGGGCCGTTCATGGTCGCGGAGTACAAAGCGGGATCGAGCGTGCTTTTGCGCCGCAACCCAAATTACTGGAAGAAGGATTCGCAGGGGCGGCGTTTGCCGTATCTCGATTCCATTCGGCTCGATATTCAATCGAACCGGGACGTGGAAATGCTGAGATTCAGGCGCGGGGAACTTGATCTGATCAACGTCCTCGACAGCGATTACTTCGACCGGCTGGCCTCGACTTCGACGGGTCTGGCGCACGACGCGGGTGCTTCGCTTGATTCCGATTTCCTGTGGTTCAACCAGGTAGCAAACGCTCCGATTCCCGAGTACAAACGCGCGTGGTTTCGTTCCGCCAACTTTCGGCGGGCGATTTCGCAGGCCATCAACCGCGACGACTTGGCGCGCGTGGTCTTCAATGGTCATGCGCAGCCCGCCGTCGGTCCGGTTTCACCGGCCAACAAATTCTGGTTCGACAGCAAACTCAAGGTTGAGGCTTATCGTCCCGACGCGGCGCTGCAGCGGCTGCAGGCCGAAGGTTTCCATCTGCAGAACGGAGCACTGTTCGATAAAGGCGGTAACGCGGTTGAGTTTTCGATCGTCACCAATGCAGGCAGCAAGCCGCGTGAACGCATGGCGGTCATGGTGCAGGAAGATCTTGGGAAACTTGGGATCAAGGTCAACGTGGTCACGCTGGACTTCCCTTCTCTGATCGAGCGCATTTCGCAGAAATTCAACTATGAGGCGGCGATGCTGGGCTTCCGCAATGTCGATCTCGATCCCAATGGGCAGATGAATATCTGGCTGAGCTCGGCGGAAGATCATGCCTGGAACCCGCAGCAGAAATCTCCGGAAACGGCCTGGGAAGCCGAGATTGACCAACTGATGCGTGCGCAAGCCTCCGCTGCCGATCCCAAAAAGCGCAAAGAAAGTTTCGATCGCGTGCAGGATATTGTCGCCGAACAGGCCCCCATTATTTATCTGGTCAATCAGAATGCGCTGTCGGCGGTGTCGACGGCGGTTGCGGGCGCAAATCCGGGCATCCTGAGCCCGCAGACATTCTGGAACGCCGAGCGCCTGACGCTGAACGGGAACCAGAACTCGCCCTCACAAGCCAGCCGGTAATGAATATGCCAGCGACCGCGACTACGAATACGCCCGACACCTCGCAAAAACTGCTTTCCGCGCAGGTGACCGTGTGTTATCCGGGCAAAGCTCCTGTGCTCAGCGGAATCTCACTGGAAATCGCGCGCGGCGAGATTGTCGGATTGGTCGGTCAGAGCGGCTCGGGCAAGAGCACGCTGGCGCTGGCGATTCTCGGACTGCTTGGACGACAGCGCGCCACAATTGAAGGCAGTATTTTTTTTCAGGGCGCCGATTTGCTCTCCCTGCGCGAGCGGGAATGGCGCAGCCTGCGCGGACGGGCGCTGAGCCTGGTGCTGCAGAGTCCGCTGGCTTCGCTCAACCCCGCGCTCGAAATTCGCACGCAACTGCGCGAGGCTTGGCGAGCGCATAGCGACGGCAAAGCCACTCGCGACGTTTGCGACTGCGCCATTCAAACCGCCCTTGCCAATGTCAGCCTGCCGAGTTGCAAAGACGATCCTGATTTTCTGCGCAAGCGGGCATCACAACTCAGTGTCGGCCAGGCGCAACGGGTGCTGATTGCGATGGCGATTTTGCATCGTCCTGCGCTGTTGATTGCCGATGAAGCGACCAGCGCTCTCGACGTGATCACGCAGTCGGAAATTCTGGAATTGTTCGCTCAGCTGAATCGGGAGACCGGAATGTCGATCCTATACATTTCGCATGATCTGCCGTCGGTGGCGGAAATCTGCCAACGCATCGCGATCTTGCATGAAGGCCAGATTGTGGAGAGTGGACCGACAGAACAGATCTTTACTGCCCCAACCCACCCCTATACACGGCGGCTGATGGCTGCGTTGCCGCAAATCCCTTCGCGACCTGAGGATCTGCTGGCGAAGGCTTACGTTGCATCGCGAGGCTGAAAAGGGCAGGTGACAGGTCTCAGGTTCTGCTCATCTTTCGTGCTTCTTAGTGGCAACTGAGAGATGGCTGCTGGGAACTGGTTTCTGGGAATCCAGCGGCATGCCAGGCGTCGAAGCCTCCGGTCACGTTGATCACGTTGCTGTGGCCGGCTCGTTCGAGCAGGCTGCAGGCGATCATGCTGCGGTATCCGCTCTTGCAGTGGATGGCTACCTGACGATTGCTGCCGATGGTCGGCAATCTCTGCGGAAACGTATCCAGCGCGTGCCATTGCGCTTGGGCGATGTGTCCGGCTTGCCATTCGCCTTCGCGGCGGACGTCTAACACTTCGATCCCGTCGCGCAGCTTTTGATTTAGTTCCCGCGCGGAAATCTGCCTGGTCCTGGCGACTGGCAGTCCAGCCTTCTGCCATGCCGCAGTGCCGCCGGTCAGATAGCCACGCAACTCTTCGATGCCGACGCGCGCCAGGCGCAGGCGGGCTTCTTCGACTTGCTCTTCAGTTTCTGCAATCAAGACGGGGTTCGAATGGATACCGAGAATTCCGCCGGCCCACGAAGCAAATTGTCCGGAGAGCGCGATGTTGATTGAGCCGGGGACGTGTGCTGCGGCGAACGCGTCTCCGGGACGAACGTCGAGCAGATTTGCATTCGGATTTTGCCGCAATAAGGCTTGCACTTCCGTGGGAGTCAGGCCGGGAAGCGGAGGCAAATCGGTGAGCGCGGGAGCACCGGAGCGATTGATTTCGGCATCCTCAAGAAAATATTCAGGACGCGACGGCAGGTTGGCGGTCAACTGCGCGATAAATTCTTCACGGCTCGCGATCTGCAGCGCATAATTCGTAAGGCGTTCGGTTCCAATTGTTGAGGAGCGCTCGGCCCGCATGGCACGTCCGCAGAGCGAACCGGCCCCGTGCGCGGGATAGACCAGCACGGCATCGGGCAGCGCCAGCAACTTGTGATGCAGACTATCGTAGAGCAATCCAGCGAGTTGCTGCGGCGTGTGCATCGGCGAAAGATCAGGGCGGCCGACATCGCCGATGAATAAGGTATCGCCGGTAAGAACGGCGTACGGGTCGGCCGACTTCTGCTCATCGGTGACGACCAGGCAGATGCTTTCGGGCGTGTGGCCGGGGGTTTCGAGGGCGCGAACGCGGACGGATCCGACCTTTGCTTCTCCGATTCCTACTTCAAATCCGTCGGTCAGGGGAACGTGCGGGTAGGCGGCGCGGGCCTGCGCTCCGACATAAATTTTCGCGCCGGTACGCGCGGCGAGCTCTTTGTGTCCGGAGACGAAGTCGGCGTGTAGATGGGTTTCGAAAATGTAACGGATCTTTAGATTCTGCTCCTCGGCCGCCTTGAGATAAATCTCGACATCGCGTTGCGGGTCCACCACGGCAGCTTCGCCCTCGGATCCGATCAAGTAGGAGGCATGGGCGAGGCAGGTCAGATAGAACTGTTCAAAATACATAGTCGGCTCGTGCCGGATGGCACTTTTAGCGACTTTCAGAGTATCACTGTGGGCTCCGGACGCCTATATTACGACCAGGTTGGTTCAAGTGTTCAAGAGTACAGGGACGGGGGGCGCCGGGAAGTTTTTGCACGCCGCGGGCGCAGGTGGGGAAAAAGTGTCTTGAGGATATTTGTTTAGGCGTTTTTAAGCTATTGACCGGCTTGCCGTTAAGCGGTTTACCATCTGCGTACTCCTTTTGTAACTTGGAGTTGCACGCGATTGCGGCCTACAGTGGATGGAACCGCGGTTTTCAGGTCTTCGGCCCGCTGCGTGCATCGAATGTGTTGAAGGTTTCGACTTGCGAGGTTGGATTTGCGAGGTGGAACCATGAGGTTGGGACCATAGGGCTGAGCTCGGGCGATTGAATGGCGAAGCGGCAACAATTCGGAGAGTGGCAACCCGGAATAGCGCGAGGCGGATTGGCCAGCCTCAAGCTGACGCTCGGCGTGTTCGCGATTGCGCTTGTTGGCGTGTGGGTACCGGCACCAGCCAGCGCGCAAAACAGTCCTTATGTCATCGCCGCTTCCGACGCCGCCTCTGCCCTTCCCGGGGCCACGGTAACCGCCAACGACGTAGACGAGTCGATCACTACCATCAAGAAGCGCGTGGATGAAGTCAACGTGCTGTTTATCGCCACCGATCGCCACGGCAAGTTTGTCCGCAATTTAAACCAGACCGATTTTTCGATTTTTGACGATCACAAGCCGGTGGAGTCGATCCTGAACTTCAGGCGCGAGACCGATTTGCCGATCGAACTCGGCCTGCTGATGGATGTGAGCGGATCGGTGCAGGGGCGTTTTGGATTTGAGAAAGACGCTGCAACCGGATTTCTGCAACACATTATTCGTCCGGGTTACGACCGCGCGTTCGTGGTTGGGTTCAACAAAGAGAGCCGAGTGACGCAGGATTTCACAGACAAAATGCCACTGCTGGCGGCGGGAGTTCAACGCCTGAACAATGGCGGCGGAACGGCGCTTTATGACGCGATTTATAAAGCCTGCAAAGACAAGCTCCTGCACGACCAGTTCGACCATCCCGTGCGCAAAGCGATCGTTATTCTGAGCGACGGCGAAGACAATCAGAGCGAAACCACACGCGCGCAGGCAATTGAGATGGCGCAGCGCGCCGAGGTTCTGATCTATGCTATTTCGACTGACGACAGCGGACTGATTTTGCGCGGCGACAAAGTGCTGGAAGATCTGGCATCGGCTACCGGCGGGAGGGCATTCTTCCCTTACAAGATGAAAGACATCACGCGCTCGTTCGCCGCGATTGAAGATGAATTGCGCAGCCAGTATGACGTTGCTTATAAACCCTCCGGCTTCGACGCCGACGGGCGCTACCACTCGATTGAAATCACGGCGTTGAAAAAAGACCTGCAAGTACGAGCGCGGCGCGGATATTACGCTCCGCGGCAGTAGCAGGAGCGGGGTTTCAAGGGTTTCACAGCATCAAGGTTTCAGACTTTCACGGCTGCAAAGGCTCGACGCTACCTTGAAACTTCTAAAGCCCGCATTTCTGTGCTAACGTCCCCTTAAATCTAAGCGTCAAAGCGGCATCAGAAGGAGCATTCCAATGGGCTTAGCGGTCCTGGCAGTCATCGTTCTGTTCGGCGTCTTTCTGATTGCGATGTACAACAGCCTGGTGCAGTTGCGCGTGCGCTCGGAATCCGCGTGGTCGGACATCGACGTTCAGCTCAAGCGTCGCCACGACCTGGTTCCAAATTTGGTTGAGACCGTGAAGGGCTATGCGACCCACGAAAAAAGTACGTTTGAAGACATTGCGAAATTCCGCTCGATGGCGATGCAAGCCACCGGCCCGGTCGATAAGGCTGCGGCTGAGAACCAGCTGACGGGCGCGCTCAAAAGCCTGTTTGCGGTGGCGGAAAATTATCCGCAGTTGCAAGCGTCACAAGAGTTCACGCAGTTGCAGAGCTCTCTCAACGAGATTGAAGATGCCATCCAAAACGCGCGACGTTACTACAATGCCGTGGTGCGCGATCTGAATACCAAGATCCAATCTTTCCCGACTAACATTCTGGCCGGGATGTTCGGCTTCCAGCAGAAGCAATTCTTCGAAGCGGCGGCGGCCGATCGCGAGCCGGTTGCGGTGAAGTTCTAGACCATGTATTCCAGGTTTGATTGGCGCAGGCGGCTGGCCGCCGTTTTCCTGTTATCACTTTTCCTGCTCGCGGCGGTCGTTGCATCATCCGCTCAAGCCCACAGTTGGCGCATTACCGATTTTAGGGACACGATTTCCGTCAACGCCGAAGGCAAGGTGCTGGTCAGCGAAAAAATTACCGTTGCCTTTATCGGCACGTGGCACGGCATTCGACGGACGATTCCGATCGAATATCCCGGCCCCGACGGAACGAACTACACGCTCTTTCTCGACGTTCTCAGCGTCGCTGACGAAAACGGCAACAAGCTGAAGTACGATTCGAGCAAGTCTGGAAATTCTCGCGAGCTCAAGATCTACATACCCGACGCGGTCGATGCGACGCGCGTTGTGAATATCGATTACTCCGTGCACAACGGCGTACGCTTCTTTGACAGTTACGATGAGTTCTACTGGAACGTGACGGGCAATGATTGGCAGGTGCCGATCGACCACGCCTCGGCTTTCGTAACGCTGCCTGATAATGCGGCCGGAGGACTACGGGCGCAGGCTTTCACGGGCGCTTATGGTTCCAAAGAAAGCGACGCCGCTGCCGAAGTTCAGGGCGCCAATGTTGCGGCTGAAACTACGCGCGCGCTGTCGATGCGTGGCGGGCTCACCATCGACATTTATATTCCGCAAGGGATTATCCAGCCTCCCTCGGGGCTGACGAAGTTGGGATGGTTCCTGGGCAGCAATCCTATTTTGTTTCTGCCGCTGTTTACGCTGGCAGTGATGTTCGGGCTCTGGTATGCGGTTGGGCGCGATCCCGATCCCGGCGTCTCGGTGGCTCCGCAGTACGAACCGCCGCAGGGGATATGTCCGGCTGAAGCTGGAACTCTGCTCGACGACACGATTCATCCGCGCGACATCACCAGCACGATCATCGACCTTGCCGTGCGCGGATATATCAGGATCGAAGAGAAGGTCGA